>CAMDER010000118.1 GCA_945896935.1 Bifidobacterium breve
GGAAAAGATATTGCTGCCCGCGCTTTTGCTGCAGTCAAATTGCAAGGTTCTGAAGACAGCACCCAGCGCACCGCCGACCTGGTCATGCGCGGTATCCATGTTGATGTTCATGAAGTTGAACGTGAAGGTGCTGGCATCAGCATGGAACAAGCTCGCGACGAGATCATTAAGTTGGCCGAACGTTCTGCGGTTGAGGGTTCAACCCGCGTGATAATCGTGCACGACTTTCACCTGCTGGCCGACGGCGCACGCGCTTCATTGTTGAAGACGATTGAAGAACCAGATGGCGAGACCGTGATGATCATGCTCAGCGACGATGTCCCTGACACCATGATCACCATCGTTTCACGCTGTGTGCGTATCGACTTTCAGCCCATCACCGATGAATTGATTATCAAACAACTCGTCGACGATGGTGTTGACCAAGACAAGGCCACCGCAGTTGCTCGAGTTGCAGCCGGAGATCTTGAGCGAGCACGAGTATTAATCAATGACCCGTCGCTTGCATCACGAACTGAGTTGTTTGCCAATGTGCCGTCTCGCCTCAATGGAACTACGTCACGAGCGATTGAAATTGCGGCCGAACTTCTGAGTGCAGTTGAGTCATCTCTGGCCAGTTATGAATCAAAGCAAGAAGCCGAGCTGACTGAGCTCGAAGAGCGCGTGAAGTTTCTTGGCGAGCGCGGAAGCGGCCGCAAGATTCTGACCGACAAACACAAGCGTGAATTGCGTCGTTATAAGACTGACGAACTTCGTTCGGGATTACGCATGCTGACCTTGGTCTACAGCGAAGCGCTGAAGAAGTCGACTGAAGCGACAGCCCACCATCAAACCGATTCGTATGTGCGGGCAGTGAAGAAGATTCGCGATGCCAGCGTGGCACTCAGTCGTAACGTCAATGAGAAGTTACTCTTCGAGAACCTCTTGATGTCACTCCCCTCCATCAACTCGTGATTCTGGTGAGGATTTTTACTCAAAATGAAGAAAAATCCTCACCAGAATCACAGAGTTATTGGTGGTAGTTGGGGGCTTCGTTGGTGACAAGGACATCGTGAGGATGACTTTCTTCACGACCGGCAGTTGTCACTCGCATGAAGCGAGCCTTGGTACGCAACTGATCGAGATTGGCAGCACCGACATAGCCCATTCCCGAACGCAGTCCGCCGACGAGTTGATACACAACATCGTGCAACGAGCCCGAATACGCCACGCGGCCTTCAATACCTTCAGGTACCAACTTGTTTCGTGCCATACCTTGACCACTCCCGTAGCGATCGGCTCCAAGACCTTGCATCGCACCGAGTGAACCCATACCTCGATAGCTCTTATAACGACGACCTTCAAACAATTCCATTTCGCCTGGAGCCTCATCGGTTCCGGCTAACAAGCTTCCGAGCATCACCGAACTTCCTCCCGATGCCAAGGCCTTCACAATGTCACCCGAGTACGTCACGCCACCATCGGCGATGATCGGAATACCAAGTTGACGTGCACGACTAGCGGCGTACCAAATCGCCGACAACTGCGGCATACCTGCACCAGAAATAACACGAGTCGTACAAATTGATCCTGCACCAACACCAACCTTGATTGCATCACAACCAACTTCGGCCAAAGCGTCAACACCTTCTTCGGTCACGACGTTGCCGGCAATGACCGACAAGTTTGGCCAGGCCGACTTGATACGGCGAACTGCAGTCAACACACCTTGGGTATGACCATGTGCGGTGTCGATAACGACGACGTCAATTGACGACTTCATTAATGCTTCAACGCGATCTTCAAGATCGGGTCCAACACCTACGGCTGCACCAACACGTAAGCGTCCAAGATCATCATGAGTTGCGTCAGGATAGTCACGCTTCTTCATGATGTCCTTCACCGTGATGATGCCAACAAGATGTCCGTCTTTGTCAACGAGCGGCAACTTCTCAATGCGGTGCTTTTGAATAATCGTCTGAGCCTCGGCCAACGATGTGTCTTCGCTGCCGGTCACGAGCGGTGCCTTGGTCATGAAGTCGCTCACGGGGCGAACGAAATCTGCTGGCTCACAAAAGCGAATGTCACGATTGGTCAAAATGCCGACGAGTACTCCGGCTTTATCAATAATGGGCACGCCCGAAAACTTAAACCGACGCATCAAGTCTTCGGCCTCTTGCAACGACGCATCAGGTCCGAGGGTGACCGGATCAGAGATCATGCCCGATTGCGAACGCTTCACACGCCGAGCCTCGGCTGCTTGATCGTCGATGGTCATGTTGCGATGCAAAATTCCGATTCCACCCAAACGCGCCATCGCGATTGCCATCGGTGCTTCAGTCACTTTGTCCATTGCTGCCGACAACAACGGCATGGCCAACGTGATCTCGCTCGTCAACTGAGTGCGCACATCGACTTGATCGGGCAGAACATCGCTGAAACCAGGAACCAAAACGACATCGTCGAAAGTGAGACCTTCGTGAGCGCTGAATACTGTGTTGTTAATTGGGTTCATGAGGGTTCTCCAACTTTCGAGTATTTCAAGGACAATTCTCGCAGTACTTTGACCAGTAGTTGATGTTCTTGGCGATGCATTTTTTCTTCAAATATTTCTAGGGTGTCATTCGGGGCGATCTCGACTCGGGCACTCGCCAAAACCGGTCCGTTATCAACACCTTCGTCGGGGACGAAATGGACCATGACCCCACTGTGGTTACGTGTTCCATTTTGAAATTCGGCGAAGGCTTTTTCGATGGCCCCGACTCCGACGATGTCACCTGGCAACGATGGGTGCAGATTGACGACCTGCCCAGGAAACCACGACAGGAATTCCATGCTGAGAATTCGCATATATCCCGCAAGAACCACAAAATCAGCCATGAAGCTGGAAACAACTGAAGTTAAGCGAGTGTCATAGTCGGCCCTGCTTTCACCTGTTACTGCGCTCACAACAACTGCAGGCACTCCGGCGCTCTCGGCACGTTCAAGTGCCTTGACATCGTGCTTGTTACTGACAACCGCGACAACCTCGGCAGCCAACACTCCAGATTCACAAGCATCAAGGATTGCTTGCAGGTTCGAACCGTTGCCCGAAACCAGTACGACAAGACGCATATGACCATTCATGGCAACAACCTCACTTGTGGTTCGTCGGTAGTTCGTGGGACAAGTTCACCAATGACCCAGGTCTCTTCATCAAACATGGCTTGGATCGACGCGACATCTGCGGGCGCAACAATCACAATCATTCCGATACCCATATTGAGCGTGCGATAAAGCTCATGCGTATCAAGTTGACTGATTTCGCGTACCAACTGGAAGAGCGGTGGCATTGTCCAACTACCAAGCTGAATATCGGCCCCAACACCTTCGGGCAAGACACGCGGCACATTTTCGGGTAGCCCGCCACCCGTGATATGGATCAGACCCTTCAGCCGTCGATCGTGGAGCAACGGAGTCATTTCATTCAGGTAACTGCGGTGCGGAACCAACAGCGCATCAAGAATTGGTACTTGCAAAGGTTCGGGCATGGCGTCGTCGGGGAGCCAAGCGAAAATTTTGCGCAACAACGAATAGCCGTTGGTATGCGGGCCGTTAGAAGCAAGACCAATCAACACGTCGCCCACCGCAACGTTGTCTCGCGGTAACAATTGTTCTTTTTCAACAACTCCAACCAATGTTCCAGCGATATCAAATGCACCTGGTGAATAAACACCGGGCATTTCGGCAGTTTCTCCACCGAGCAATACACACTCGTTATCACGACAAGCCTGCGACATTCCAGCAACGACAGCGGCCACCATTTCGGCTTGAATTTCTGATGACGCCAAGTAATCCAAGAAGAACAATGGGCGGGCTCCTTGAACGAGCACGTCGTTGACACAGTGATTCACGATGTCCATACCGACACCGCGGAATCGACCCGAACGCGCTGCGAGTTCGACCTTGGTCCCCACACCGTCGGTTGAAGCAACCAAAACGGGATGGTCATACTTTTTGAGATGCGATACATCAAGTGCACCGCCGAATGATCCAACCCCGGCCAGAACATTTGAATTGGCTGTTGACGCGACACTGCCCTTGAGTAACGAAACGGCACGATTGCCTTCATCGATGTCAACTCCGGTTGATGAATACGACTTCACCGACAACGCCAATGATCGCCAGCCAATATCGCGGCGAAATTGCTGACCAGCAAATGAAACCGTTTGGACTCGGTCGTAGGCATTTGTTCGAGCCTGCGCCAAGTCTTTGCCACGCCCGACAACTGTGAGTACTCGCCCACCGTTAGTGACCACTTCAGCCTGTGAAGTTGTCGTTGCG
This sequence comes from Bifidobacterium breve, assembly GCA_945896935.1. Taxonomy (GTDB): domain Bacteria; phylum Actinomycetota; class Acidimicrobiia; order Acidimicrobiales; family Ilumatobacteraceae; genus Casp-actino8. The sequence goes on from CAMDER010000118.1 coordinate 4,303, forward strand.
CCATGGAATACCGTTGCGCCATCAACTCGTGCTTCAAGTCCGTTGATGACATCACCGTTGCGCGCAGTGACGGGATAGCCCGCCGATACGAGAACTACAGCCATTGCACTTTGTTGCGACACCGTGAGTCGTAGTTGTTTCAACTGCCCCGCAAGACATGCCAATGCAACTTCAACAATGCTTGTCTCAAGCAAGGTCAAGAGAACCTGTGCTTCTGGATCACCGAAACGACAGTTGTATTCAAGAAGTTTCGGACCACTCGCCGTCATCATGATTCCGGCATACAAGACGCCAACATATGGTTGACCCAATGCAGCGAAATGATCGAGCGTTGGCAGAATGAACTGGGCGCACAGATCGCTCGGCGAGATACCCACATTGACCGGAGCGTACGCACCCATGCCACCCGTGTTGAGTCCACGATCACCTTCACCGATTCGTTTGTGATCTTGCGCGATCGGAAGTGGCACTGCAGTCGTTCCGTCACACACCGCAATCAACGAGCATTCATAACCGAAGATTCTTTCTTCAAGTACAACTTCGCCAAGCGCACAAGCTTCTTGAATGGCCACAGCAGTCTCGGCGTCAGTTTCGGGGACAACGACACCCTTGCCGCCTGCGAGACCCGATTGCTTGACCACGATTGGTGCAGCAAGTTCTTGCCACCACGCCATTGCTGCATCGACTTCGCCGATACCAAATGATGCAAACCGTGGTCCGGCAATACCGATCTGCTGCGTCACTTCGCGAGCGAATGATTTTGATGATTCAAGTTGTGCCAAATATTGCGTTGGACCAAATGCCGCAATTCCGACCGCGGTCAATTGATCAACTAAGCCACCTGCAAGCGGGGCTTCTGGACCAATTAAAACCAGATCAACCTTTTCAGTCTGACAAAGCGCAACGATTCCTGCGACATCATCAGCAGCAACGTTGAATCGGTCTCCTGGAGTTCCGGCGTTACCCGGTGTCACCAATAGGCGGTCACATCGCGGCGAACGTAACGCCGACTCGGCCATGGCGTGTTCACGACCACCCGAACCAACAATCAGAATACTGAGCGTGTCGCTCATGCCAACACACCTTCAAAAGCATCCTTACGTTTTGGCGTACCCACCGACACTGGGTACGAACCGGTGAAACAGGCATTGCAATATCCGTCTTCACGGCCAACTGCGAGCATCATTCCGTCTAACGATAGAAACGCCAGTGAATCGGCGCCAACAACTTGCCGCAATTCTTCAAGGTCCATTCGAGCGGCAATCAGATCATTGTCGTGTCCCATATCAACGCCAAAGTGACATGCATGCTTAATAGGCGGACTCGTGATTCGCAAATGAACTTCAACTGCTCC
>CAMDER010000119.1 GCA_945896935.1 Bifidobacterium breve
AAACAGGTGTCGCCACCCCAAGCCGGCACATCGACTGCCGACAAGATTGTGAAAGACGGTGGTTCGGCTTGGAATGAGAAATCTGAATGCCAGGCACCGCCAAAATTGAATGCTGCACCCTCATCGGCTTCTTTGACGACCCGAATGACTTCGGGGAATTCATCCATTGTCGCGATAAACGGGACCTCTCCAAATGGCCCAAGTCGGCTCGAGAAAGCGCTTTGTTGCGACGGATTCAGGGTCTGCCCCCGCACCACAAGCACCTCATGCTCGCACATCAGTGCCCGCAATTGGGCAAGATCGTCGCCATCGAGGTTCACCAGGTCTAATCCGTGGACCTCGGCCGCAAAAACTCCCGTGAGTGGTTGGGCTTCGATAGGCATACCTCAACCCTAACTGTTCTATGGTTTAGCTATGACAGCGTTAGAAATTCCAAGATTTGGCGAATTGCTCAGCCCATTTATTTCGCAGGTTCCCGACGGCACTCGACCGCGGTTCTTGGCATTACTCGAACGAGGCGCCGCCAATCGTTATCGCTTGTGGGCCGAACAGCTTCCCGAACATGCGGCTGTTCTTTTTGAGTGCGCAGAAAGCGAAGACGAAATTGCGAATCGTATTGAAGGAGCATTTGCTCTCGACGAATCGTTACGCGATGAACTCATCGCCCCTCTCCCGCAAGCCACGCAGACCTACTACGACGCATTTGCTCCATACGACGTTTGGGACCAACTTCGTATTCAGGCCAATGCCGAACGTCAGGGCGCTCATGCGTGGCGATCAATTGCTGCTCATCATCCCGATGCATATGTTGTTGAGGTCTTGCATTCGTGTTCGGCGCTCGAAGAGCTGAGCGCCGACGCGCTTGACGCACTGATTGCTGCACACGCACCGTCACACGCCCCATCACACTGACTACGTCACACTGATCAAGAACTCAGAAATATCTCTATGCCTCTGAAGCGACTCTTTCGTACGCTTCAATTCGCCACCCTTTTAATGTCGTCCACGTATGGCGTGATGTTCACGATGATGGACGATTATCGCGACAAGTACGGAATTAGCGAATCAGGACTTGGGCTGGTGCTCGCGGTCGGATTCTTTTCGGCATTCTTTAGCCAGATTTCTATTGCTCCACTGGCCGACCGTGGTCGCGCAAAAGTTTTAATGATGACAGGATTCTTGTTGGTCATCATCGGCTGTTTATTCATGGGCTTTGGTCAAAACTTTGCCCTACTGCTGATCGGCCGCCTACTGATGGGCATTGGTGGCGGCATGTCACTACCGGCGCTGCGAAAGATCGTGATTGTTTCTGATCCCGAAAATCTCGGCGGCAATATGGGCAAGTTGCTCAGTGTCGATATCGCCGGATTTGCACTCGGTCCGGTCATTTCAGTTTTGACCGTTGACACCATTGGCATTGCGGCACCTTTCATCATCATTAGTGCGGCAGTTTTAGTCGTCACTGTTGTGCTGAGTCGAGTCGCCGTCCCCGAAACCGCCAAAGCCGATCGACCAAGCGAGCGCTTGGCATTTGATCTATTGAAAATTCCCGCAGTATCTGGAGCGATCTTGATTGGTGTTGCGCTCTTCCTCATGATCGGAACTTTCGATTCGTTGTGGTCGATCATGATGGACGATCTAGACGGACCCGAGTGGATGGCGAATGCGGGTGTCAGTCTCTTCGCGTTGCCAATGATTTTCCTCGGACCCATCGGTGGACGACTCGCACAAAATAAGGGTGCGTACCGCGTCGGCGCAATCGGCAGCATTTTTGGCGCTGGGTGCATGGCGATGTATGGCTTTCTACCCAGCCCGTATTTGATGATGGGTGTTTTCTTTTTGCATATTTTGAATGACGGGTTCACGATCACCAGTTCTGGAGTCGCAGTCAGCCAAGCGGCCCCAATTGAACGCCAAGCTGGTGCCCAAGGTTTGCTCGGCGGACTACAAACTCTCACTGGTGGAATCGCCGCCAGTTTCGCGGGTTGGAGCTACGACCACTTGGGTCGCGGCCCAACTTTTTCAATCACCGCAATCGTGATGGTTATTTTGGTTCTCTTAGGTTTGGCACTTGCTGGCCCCGAACACCGCAGAGCGCCCAGCGCTGTGCCAACATCTTGATCATGGGTTTGCGTGACGGTGACGGCTGGGTCTTTTGTAATTGTGGCTATCGCCATTGGGGACTTCATGGAGCCGCTGGACTCTTAATGGTGCGCTTCGATATGGGCGAGCCGCATGTGTTGTTGCAGTTACGCGCCGCATGGACTCATGGTGGTGGCACCTGGGCGATTCCGGGCGGAGCGCTCGACTCGCACGAAGATTCAATCGAGGCCGCAATTCGCGAAGCATACGAAGAAGCCGGAATCGATCAGCAATTTTTAGACGTCAAAGATATCTATTCCGACAATCACGGCAACTGGCGATACGACACGGTGATTGCACACGTCACGGGCGATGTCGGTGCACATGAGGCCAACCACGAAAGCGACGAAGTTCGGTGGGTCGGAATCTCGACTGTTGAAGGATTTGATTTACACCCCGGCCTGCGCAGTTCGTGGCCACATGTATTGCCGAAGCTTGTTGCTTCTTTACCCAACGAAGGATGAATTATGGGACAGCACATCAGTTATGAATTAGAGGGCATCACCTACATCGGTTACCTTGCCCTTCCCGAAGGAAACGACAAAGCTCCCGGAGTGTTGGTGTGCCATGAAGGTCCCGGAATTTCCGAGAACACCTTCACTAAAGCCGATCGTTTAGCGGCCCTTGGCTTCGTTGCCTTCGCACTTGACTATCACGGCGGCGGCAAGATGGTTCCGCTTGAAGACATGATGACTAAATTGATGGCGCTCATTACTGCGCCTGATGAAACTGTGAAGCGTGCCAAGGCTGGTCTCAATGTTTTGTTAAGCCAGCCGCGGGTTGATACATCGCGTATCGCTGCTATCGGTTATTGCTTCGGCGGAACGATGTGCCTTGAGCTCGCGCGCGCTGGGACCAATCTGGCCGCAATCGTTGGATTTCATTCAGGTCTCAGCACATCAACCAAAGTTGTGACAGGCGCAATCACTTCTCAAGTCTTGGTGTGCATCGGCGCCGATGACCCAATGATCCCGCCCGATCAACGCATTGCGTTCGAAAAGGAAATGACTGACGCGAAAGCCGACTGGCGCATGAATGTATACGGCGGCGCACAGCACAGTTTCACCAACCCTGGAGCTGATGGTTCACGTCCCGGCATTTTGTATGACAAGAACGCCGACGAGCGTTCGTGGCAAGCCATGCGCGATATCTTCGCCGAAGTATTCTGAACTATTTAGATCGTTTACTTCTCAACGCACACATTGCGCAATGTGCCGATGACTTCGGCACCGCTGTCGATGATGTCGCCAGCTTTCAAGAACTGACCGCGTGCTGCGCCAACACCATCTGGCGTTCCCGTAAAAATGATGTCACCAGGTTCAAGAGTACAAATACTCGAGAGGTACGAAATCAAGAACGGGATATTGAAAATGAGATCGGTTGTGCGCGCCTCTTGCATGCGTTGACCTGCAACGTCACACCAGATACCGATGTCGTCAGGGTTGCTGAACGAATCAACCGACGCAATCACTGGGCCGATGGGGCCAAACGAGTCGAAGCTCTTGCCCAAGCTGAATTGCGGCGGCTTTCCGGTCATCTGCACCATGCGGTCGCTGATGTCTTGACCAAGAGTGATTCCCGCAACATAGTTCCATGCGTCGGCTTCGGCGATGTCTTTGCCGCCCTTGCCCATGACAACAACGATTTCAACTTCCCAGTCAACTAATGGACCAGAGAGCACCACATCATCATGAGGACCAACCAAACACGATGGAAACTTGGTGAAAGTCAACGGAGCGGGTGGAACTTCCATTGCCGACTCGCTCGCATGCGAACGATAATTCAGACCAATTGCGAAAACCTTCTTGGGGTTCGGCACACACACGCCAATCGGACCAGTAACTGGCGAACCTCCAGAACGGGCTCTATCTTCAGCGGCATGCAGTTCAGCGAATCGTGCGATGGCGTTCATTGGATCGGCTAGAGATTCATCGCCAACAACTTTGGCCAGATCATGAAAAACGCCATCAACTTCGATAGCCGAACGATTATTGATATTGGTGAGACGAAACATGATTTTCCGTTCTTGCAGACAATAGAGACAGTGGTTACTCTAACAATGTGACTGTCATTCCGAGATTTGCTGCTAGTGCTGCCGCTGAAGACATCGCCCAAGCCCTTCAGACCGTCGGGTGCGTGATCATTGAAAACCTAGCCCCCGTTGAACTCGTCGACCAGATATTGGCCGAGATGGACCCGTACATCGATGCCACCCCATACGGAAGCGAGGACTTCACCGGTCTCACGACCAAACGAACCGGTGCACTGCTGGCCCGTTCACGTGCGTCAGTAGATCTTGTGGCCCACCCACTCATTCTCGATATCACCCAAAAGATCCTTGGGCCGTACGCCGACACTTTTCAACTACATCTCACCCAGATCATCAATATCGGACCGGGGGGTCAAGCACAGGGACTGCACCGCGATCAGTGGTGCTTCAACATGTTCCCGTTTCCACCAGAGATGGATGTTGAAGTTTCAACGATTTGGGCACTTGATGACTTCACCGAAGAGAACGGCGCAACTCGGGTTATCCCCAACAGCTTGACCGATCCACCTACGGCGATCAAAGATAACCATCGCACTGTCGGTGCCACGATGCCGAAAGGTTCAGTTGTGATCTACACCGGTCGCACCATTCATGGCGGAGGAGCAAACAACTCCGATCGCATCAGGCGCGGTCTCAATGTTGATTACATCTTGGGCTGGCTGCGCCAAGAAGAAAACCAATATCTCTCGTGTCCACCTGAAATTGCACGAACACTTCCCGCACATGTACAAAAGTTGGCTGGCTATTCACTTGGGGCGTACGCCTTGGGATATCAAGATGACATCCGTGACCCGTTCGCGGTACTGAATGGTCACGAAGCTGGCTCATCATTTGGTGGACTCGATACCGCAATTCCGATAGTCAACAAGTAACAATTGATTGATGACTTTGCGAGACCCAATACGCGCTGATCATTCGGCGCCGTATTTACCCGGCCTCGACGGACTGAGGGCGCTCTCGGTACTCGTTGTCGTGGCCTTTCATAGCGGTGTCATTGATGGTGGCTGGATCGGTGTTGACGTCTTCTTCGGTATTTCGGGTTTCTTAATCACTGGCCTCATGGTGGCTGAACATGAGCGAACTGGTGCTGTCGCTCTCGGCGCCTTTTGGATGCGTCGCATTCGTCGCTTGGTGCCGGCGCTTGTTGTTTTGCTCGGTCTCATTGCTCTGCTCGTTCAGTTCAACCAAGTTGAAGTCACCGCACGCAACATCTGGGGCGCCCTCACTTACTCAACAAACTGGGTGCACATTTTTGGTGGCACCAGTTACTGGGATCATTTCGCAACACCAGACCCACTGCGGCACTTGTGGTCGCTCGCCATTGAAGAACAGTTTTATGTCGTGTGGCCCATCGTTGCGTGGTATGTCTTAAAGCGACGTCCACCATCAATGCTGGGAAAAGTTGCGTTGTTTGGCGCAGGCGTTTCGGCACT
>CAMDER010000120.1 GCA_945896935.1 Bifidobacterium breve
GATTCGGTAATTGCCAGCGCGATTGATTCAGCATCAAACGTTGAGAGCTCAGCCTTACTTCCTCCACCACGAATCAAAACAATCGCATCTAAATCATCACGCTGACCCAAACGTGAAATCGCTTGTGTGATTTCACGCACTGCATTGTCACCTTGAACACTCACATTTGCCAGGTGTAGATGAAAACCGATGTCGCTAGTTTCAATCTGATTCTTGAAGTCGGCCCACGCTGCGCTGGTTCCACTTGTAATGACTCCCAAACGAAGAGGCACCGGAGAAATTTCTACTTCTCGGTTGAGATCGAATATGCCCATTTCTTTGAGTTTGCGAATGAGTTCTTCGCGTTGCAACGCAATCTCGCCAAGCGTGTAATTGGGATCAATGCCGCGCATGATCATCGACAACTTGCCAAAGCCGGCGTAGAAGTCGAGGCTGCCGTAGATACGAACCTTGACACCGTTCACCAAATCGAGGCCACTCTTCATCAAGATGGGACGCATCTTGGTCATTTCGCCGCCCCACAAGTTGACGTTCAGTTGATTGCGTTTGCCGTCGGGGGTCTGCTCAACCAGTGTGAAATAGGTGTGCGGACCTTTCTTGCTGAGACCAGAAATTTCGCCCCACACCCACAGGCCGGCGTCGAAGTTGTCGTTCAGGACCTCATTGATGGCGTCGGCCAATTCGGAAATCGAATAGGTCAGCAAAACCTCGTTGTCGAATTCGTCCTCAAACTCGTCAAGGTCGTCTTCGAGATCGTCATCGTCAAAGTCATTGGGCATAGCAATAAAGAGTCTGCCCGATGGCGATGTAGTTTGGAAGATGTGACTGGAACACTTGTGATCTTGCGCCATGGCCAAAGTACCTGGAACCAAAAGAATCTCTTCACGGGCTGGCACGATGTGCCGCTCACCGATAAGGGTCGAGATGAGGCTGTCGCTGCTGGTCGAACGATGCTCGAGGCAGGGCTGTACTTCAACACCTCGCACACCTCGTTGCTCGAGCGGGCCGTCATGACCTGCAATATGGCGCTTGAAGCTATGGGGCAGGTGTGGTTGCCGGTCAACCGAACCTGGCTGCTGAATGAGCGCCACTACGGCGCCTTGCAGGGACTCGACAAAAAGGAAACCACCGACCTCCATGGGGTCGAGCAGACCTATGTATGGCGTCGTAGTTTTGATGTTCCTCCCCCTCCCGTTGACACCAGCAGTCCAGAGCACCCCGTGAACGACCGTCGATATCGGTTGCTTGACCCAAGTCTCTTGCCCGGGGCCGAATGCTTGAAGGACGTCGTGGCCCGCGTGCTGCCCTATTGGAATGATTCGATTGTCCCTCAGCTGCGCGATAACCAAACGGTGTTGGTGACTGCTCACGGCAATTCGTTGCGGGCCTTGGTGATGCACCTTGAGGGAATTTCACAGGTCGATATCGCCGAATTGAACATTCCGACCGGTGCGCCCAAGCGGTACACCTTCAACGACGACATGTCGGTGGCGAGTGCCCAGTATTTGGGCGATGTTGCGGCGATCGAAGCTGCTGCCGCCGCCGTCGCCAACCAAGCCAACCAAGCCACCGCCTAAATTCCGCCACTTTGGAATACCGCTGCCGCCTAGCGGCAGCGGTATTCCAAAGTGGCGGAAAATGGACACGGGGAGGTTGATGGTGTGGCGGGGGGCTCAGGGTGGTGACGACTGGAACATCACCAAAAGTTCGCACATGTTCACGAGCGTCATATAGTAAGACCCATGGCCTCCAAAAAGTCTTACCTCGAAAGCCTCCGCAAAGTCTCGCTCTTCTCGTCGTGCTCTAACAAGGACCTCGAAAAGATCGCCAAAGCAGGAGATGAGGTGAGTTTCGCCCCCGATTCATTGGTCATTGATCAAGGACAGACCGGACGTGAAGCTTTCGTCATCATCAGCGGAACCGCCACCGTCAAGCGCAACGGTAAGAAGGTTGCGACCCTCGGAGCCGGCGCAGTTGTCGGCGAACTCTCGCTACTCGATCACGGTCCCCGTACCGCGTCGGTCATCACCGAAACCGAGTGCGTCATGCTGGTGATCAGCCAACGTCAATTCCTCGGAGTCATTGACGCCATCCCGGCGCTCTCGCACAAACTCCTCGGAACCTTGGCTGGTCGCATCCGCGAACTCGACCGCCAATACTTCGGCTGATTTTTCGTTTCCGATCTTGATCGGAGACCGAAATAACACCTGCGTAAGGTTCTCCTTTTTGCCCTCGGGCAACTAGCGTTCTCTCTACATGAGTACGCACGAAGATACTTCAGCAACGCCTTCTGGCCCGCGGCGTTTAAAGCCATACCAACTCTCAATTGCCATCGGAACTTTCATGGCAATCTTCACTTTGATGTCAGGCGTCCTTCCGCTCATCACCAAGTGGAAAAGCGACTCCCCGATTCATCGTCAAGTATTCGAAGGAATCCCTGGGCCAATCCAGTTGGCGTTCTACACAGTTATCCCCGTGATGTTGTTATGGGGTTCGTTCCGTTTCGCTGATCGCATGCGCAACTGGGAGCGTGGCAAGTCAGATCGTCGTCGCACCACGGCAAAGAATGCCAAGCGTCGTCTCGCCGACTTCCGTGCAGGTGTGTACATGCGCACACTGTTGCGCGACTCGGCAGCTGGTCTCATGCACTCGATGATGTATTTCGGCTTCTTGGTGTTGCTCGGTGTCACAACTGCACTCGAACTTGATCACCAGTTGCCTGAAAGCCTGAAGTTTCTTCACGGCGATGTGTACCGCGGTTACGTTCTCATCGGCGATCTCGCCGGATTGGTTTTCACGGCTGGTGTCGTCTGGGCCATCGTGCGTCGTTACGTACAACGCCCCTATCGCATCCGTATTAAGAGCAAGCCCGAACACGCCATCATCCTCGGCGTGATGTTGCTCATTGGTGTTTCTGGTTTTGGGGCTGAAATGTTCCGCATTGCCGACAGCACTGCTAACGGCGTGAACATGGATCACGAAAAGTGGTCATTCATTGGTTATCCGCTAGCAGGCCTCGTTGACGGTTGGGCGCCGCGTTCACTCGAATTGTGGCACCAGGGTTGGTGGATCGCTCACGTTGTTGCATTCATTGCATTCCTCGCCATCTTGCCGATCACGATGCTGCGCCACATCTTTACGTCGCCGCTCAACATGTACCTCAAAGATCGTGATCGTCCCAAGGGTGCAATGAAAGCGATGCCAAATCTCACCGAGACATCGCTCGAATCATTTGGCGCCTCAGTTGTTGAAGACTTCACGTGGAAGCAGTTGCTCGATACCGATTCGTGCACCATGTGTGGTCGCTGCACGAGCGTGTGCCCAGCACATGCAACTGGCAAGCCACTCGACCCCCGTGAAATTGTTTTGAAGACCGGCGAAGTGATGGCTGCAACTGCATCGCACGCACCTGGTGGTCGCGTGACTCCTCCGATCGGCACCGACAGCGAAATCACCATTAGTTCGAATTCATTGTTTGAACGCATTACCTCTGAAGAAGTTTGGGCATGCACCTCATGCAAGGCTTGCGACGAGATTTGCCCAGTCAACATTGAAATTCTCGACAAGATTCTCGACATGCGTCGTTACCTCACGTTGATGGAAAGTAACTTCCCACCCGAACTCGGTAACGCATTCCGTGCCATGGAAAACCAGGGCAACCCATGGGGAATGAATCAAGGCGAGCGTGGCGATTGGGCCGATGGCCTCGATGTCGACATCGTTGATCCAGGCGAAGCTCTTTCGCACGAGTATCTCTACTGGGTTGGTTGCGCTGGTTCATTCGACGACAAGAACAAGAAGGTCACGCAATCAATGGCCAAGTTGCTCAAGCGTGCCGGCATTGATGTCGCCATTCTTGGACCAAGCGAAATGTGCACCGGTGACTCAGCACGTCGTTCGGGTAACGAGTACTTGTTCCAGATGTTGGCCATGCCCAACGTCGACATGCTCAATGGCATGGGGGTCAAGAAGATCATCACGCAGTGTCCGCACTGCTTCAACACGCTCGCCAACGAGTACCCACAACTTGGTGGACAGTACGAAGTGATTCACCACACGCAACTTCTTGAGCAGCTCATTGACAGCGGCAAGCTCGATGTCAGCAACGCAACTCTTGAAGAGCGCATCACGTATCACGACTCGTGCTACCTCGGCCGTCACAACGACGTCTACCTGGCTCCTCGCAAAGTCGTTGCCTCAATCAAGGGCATCGAAGTTGTTGAAATGCAGCGCAATGGAACCCAAGGCATGTGCTGTGGTGCTGGTGGCGCTCGTATGTGGATGGAAGAGACGATTGGCACCAAGGTCAACGACGAACGTGCCCGTGAAGCAATCAGCACTGGCGCGAGCCGTGTCGCAACGGCATGTCCGTTCTGCTACATCATGCTTGACGATGGTGTGAAGGCTGCTGGCGTTGAAGAAGACCAGATGAAGGTCGCCGACATCTCGATTCACTTGCTTGAAGCCATCGAAAATGGTGAACGGCTGTTGGCCAATCCGGCCACACCGCTCAAGGCCTGATTACGCCTTGAGGTGACTGTTCACGAGTGAGCGAAGGTGCTCAATACCGACACCTTTGCTTGCACTCACCCACACGATGTCACCTTGATCGAGCATGCATCCTGCCGCAAGATCTTTCTTGCGCGTCGCTCTCTTTGACGACTTCACTTTGTCGTGCTTGGTTGCAACAACGGTGTGCGGCACGCCATTGGCACGCAACCACGTGAGCATCTGTACATCAAGTTTGGTCGGACCAATTTCGCCATCAACCAAAACGTAAACGTTGACGAGTTCTTCGCGATCGAGCAGATAGCCCTCAATCATCTTTTGCCAACCCTGCTTAATGCGGCCAGGCACAGCGGCGTATCCGTAACCAGGAAGGTCAACAAGGGTGCTGCCATTTGGCAAAGTAAACAAGTTGATCAGTTGCGTTCGACCAGGAGTATTTGAAACGCGAGCAAGTTGTTTGTGATTCGCCAGAGCATTGATCAACGATGACTTGCCCACGTTTGATCGACCGACAACGGCGACCTCTGCTGGTGAACCTGGCAGGGTGCTGATATCAACTGCCGAAGTCACAAAAGTCAGTTGTAATGGCCCAGTCATGACCTGCAGTGTACGGACTTACTGAGTCAAAGGTTTGTTAGTTGAGTCCGAGTGCAGCAAGTTCGGCACCAATTGTGGTGCTATCACCGTGACCAGTATGAACAATCGTCTCAGCCGGCAAACCAAACAGCTTGCGACGAATAGACGCAACGATGGTGTCGTAGTCGCTAAAACTTCGACCGGTTGCACCAGGCCCTCCGCAAAAGAGTGTGTCGCCACTAAAGATCGCGTCGCCACCGTCACCGGTTGCTCCGACAACATGAAAACAACAACCGCCTGGCGAGTGACCAGGTGTGTGAATGACGCCGATGTCGGCTGTAGCAACTTTCAAGACCCCACCATGCGTGAGTGATCCATCGGGTTGCGAATCTGGATACACAACTTGCCACAACATCAAGTCGTCGGGGTGCAACAAGATCGGAGCATCAACAACATCTTGCAAAGCCATCGCAGCATT
>CAMDER010000121.1 GCA_945896935.1 Bifidobacterium breve
ATGTGCTACGTCGCAATGCAAGAACTTGCCACCCGTATTTCGCATCGCAACACTGGCACCCTTCTGAATGATCCGGTTGGCTACAACGTGATGATGAAGTTGTCGACCGATGAAAATCGACATCACCTCTTTTACCGCGATTTAGTCAGCAAGCTCATTGAGTTGAATCCGTCGGCGGCTATTGAGGCTTTGAAGCGACAGATCATGACGTTCGCCATGCCCGGAACCGGCATCCCTGGATTTGTTGAACATGCCAAGGCCATCGCCCAAGTTGGTATTTACGACTTCGCGATTCACCACGAAAAGATCATCATGCCTTTGGTTTTCCGCCAGTGGGCCATTGACAAGGTCGAAGGTCTGTCATCGGCCGCCGAAGAAGCGCGTGATTCAATGTTCAAATACATTGACCGCGTGGGCAAAGTGGCTCGTCGCCAGGTCGAGCGCCGCGAAGCCTCTGAGGCTGCTGCGCTCGCCATTCTCTAAGGCAAATTTTCCTAGCCTCATCCGCAAAATCGTTGTAGTTTGCACGAAGGGGGAAGTATGACTTCGACATATGCCGGCAATCGGCGCATCGTTGATATCGATGCGCACATTCTTGAACCTAAGGGTTGGTTACGTTCGTACGCCCCTGCCACGGTAAAAGATCTGATCCCCGAATTGGGCGAAGGTGATCCCGACTTCAATCAACTTTTAGATGATTCGTATCAAGATTATTTAGGACGAATCAACGATGAGAATCTTCAGAAAGAAATTGATCGCGACTACATGACTATCTCGCGAAAAGGGTGGATGTCGCTTGGGGGCTGGGACGTTGAAGAACGGCGGCGCGCCCTTGATCTGCTGGGCTTTGATTGCCAACTTATTTTTCCAACCGGATCATTTGAACAAATAATGGTGACGCCAACGTCTGTGCGCGCTGAAGCAGTTCGGGCAATGAACCGCGGAATGATTGATTTCTGTCAAGACACTCGATTACTCGCGACTGCCTATGTTCCTTTTGAGTTTGGTCCAGCGATTGCGCTCGAGTTAATCGCCGAAGCAGTGACGAACAAAGTCACTGCTGTGTTGATTGATTCAATCCCTGCTTCACATCAACATTCATTCACTCATCCCGATTTTGATGTGGTGTGGGAAGCACTTCAAGAATCAAACCTTGCGGTGTTTCTTCATGTTGGTGCCGATCAGAATTATCGACCTGTTCCTCAAGCATTCTTTGACAACGGTCGCGACATGCGACATTTTCGTTCTGACGCGCCCGGAGACCCTTTGTCGTATATGGCAATTGGTTATCCAGGTGAACTCTTTTTGGCTTCACTCGTGTACGACGGGATACTTGAAAAGTTTCCGAAGTTGCGGATCGGTATAACAGAACTCGGGGCGACCTGGTTGCCTTCGTTCTTGCACTTCATCGACACTGGCTTTCGGGCGTTCAAAAACATTCAAGACCTGTCACATTTGTCAATGAAGCCCTCTGATTACCTGCGACGACAAGTCGTCGTGAGTCCATTTGCCGGAGAAGATGTGGGCTGGATTATTGGGCAGGCTGGGTCGCAGATGGTGGCCTTTTCGTCCGATTATCCCCACCACGAGGGGACCGACGACCCGATTCGGCGCTTTGAGGCGAGTATGCCCCACGTAGGTCACAGCGAATATGACGACTTTTATTTCGGTAATGGAGCTCGACTTTTAGGCCTCTAAGCAAAGTCTCCGACGAACAAAGCCCTATTCTGAAGGAAGTTCAGTCATTGGGGGATTTATGAATTACGACTTGATTATTCGTGGGGGAATGATTGTTGACGGCACGGGCAAGGCGGCCATTCGTGCCGACCTTGCAGTGGCGGGCGATCGCATTGCTGCTATCGGCGATTTGTCGTCAGATACGGCCACCCGTGAAATTGATGCAACTGGCAAAACTGTTTCACCAGGCTTTGTCGACTTGCACACTCACCTCGATGCACAAGTCGGTTGGGATCCGTACATGACTTCAAGTTCGTGGCATGGTGTGACCACTGTGCTTATGGGTAACTGCGGTGTTACCTTCGCTCCAGTCGTTGAACAAGATCGTCAATTTTTGGCCGAGATGATGGAAAGCGTCGAAGACATTCCGCGTCAATCAATTCTTGAAGGCTTGCCGTGGGACTGGGAGACGTATCCCGAGTATCTCGATTCGGTAGAGCGATTGAAGCCAGCGCTCAACGTTGTTGGTCTTGTTGGACACTGCGCGATTCGTGCGCAAGTCATGGGTGATCGTTCACTCAGTGACGAAGAGCCAACACCCGAAGAACTCGGTCGCATGGCCGATATCGCCGAAGAATCAGTCGCCGGTGGTGCTGTTGGTTTTTCAACTTCACGAATTTTGTTGCACGTTGTGCCGGACGGACGTTGCGTGCCTGGTACGTACGCCAAGATTGATGAATACAAAGCAATCGCTGACGGAATGAATCGTGCTGGCGGCGGAATCTTCCAAGCAGTCAATGATTTCGCCACTAAAGCCGAATACGAATTCAACTTGTTGCGCGAGATGGCACAACACGCTGGAGATGTTTTGTTCTCGGGTGGTGCAGGCGATGGCGATTTGCGTTCGGTTGAACGTATGAATGGATTTTTCAATCACGTGAATGACAATTTGGGTCGCATTTCATCGGCAACGCAAACCCGTCCTGGTGGAACCTTGATGGGTCTCAAGCAAACTCCTGTCGTTGCCGGCAAAGTTTGGAACGAAATGATGAAGTTGCCAACCGTCGAAGATCGCTTGAAGGTTTTGCGTGATCCAGTGCGTCGAGCCGAATTGCTCGAAGAAGGTAATCGTAAAGGCACGTGGTACGACGCAGCGAAAATTTTCCCACTCGGTCTTGATGAACTGCCAAACTACAACGTCGATAATCCGAAGTCGGTTGCTGTGCTCGCTGCCGAAGCAGGCGTGACTCCCGTTGAGTTGATTGTCGATCGCTTGTTGCAAAGCGAAGGCCGCGAGTTGTACAACGCGTGGTTCTTTAACCGCAATACCGAATCGATGGAAGTCTTCTTGCAACTCGATGCAGTTGTTCCGGGACTTGGTGACGCTGGTGCTCACGCTGGCCAGATCTGCGATGCCGATAGCCCGACGTTCTATCTGTCATATTGGTATCGCGATCGCAAAGCCGTGACCCTCGAAAAGGCGATTCACCAATTGACCGCCAAGCCAGCAGCCGTTTTGGGATTGGTCGACCGCGGAACTTTGAAGGTTGGCGCCTTTGCCGACATCAACGTCTTTGACCCCGAAAAACTGCAGACCGAGTACCCCGAGTATGTCTACGACTTCCCGGGCGAAAAGGGCCGTTTCCGCATTAAGGCTCGGGGTTATGCCGCGACCATCGTGAATGGCGAAGTCGTGACCGATCAGGGTGAACACACGGGCCACCGACCCGGGCGAGTTCTACGCGAATTCGCACGTTAGGTGGCTTTTAGGTACGGCGAACTAATGTTGTCGTATGCCTAAGCCCGGAATGCACTCAGGAATCAGTACCGACGACGCAATGAACTTGGCCATGTCGGCCAAAGTCGTGCCGCTGTACGAAGCAGTCGTCAAATTCATCGCCGAAGAAGTCGAGCCGGTCACGGCGAAGTTCCACAAACTCGGTGAAGGTCGCGCCGATCACTGGGGTTACGGCGAGGGTCAGCTTGAACTGCTTGATTCATTGAAGGCCAAAGCCAAGGCTCGCGGCCTATGGAACTTCTTCTTACCCGATGCCGAAACTGGCGAAGGTCTGTCGAACCTTGACTACGCCTACATCGCTGTTGAGTTAGGCAAGAACCCACTCGCATCTGAGGCAATGAACTGCAGTGCTCCCGACACCGGCAACATGGAAGTTCTTGAGCGCGTCGGAACTCCCGAACAGAAAAAGCAGTGGCTCGAGCCGTTGTTGGCCGGAGAAATTCGTTCGGCATACGCAATGACCGAACCCGATGTGGCTTCGTCAGATGCGAAGAATCTTGAATGCCGCGCTGTACTTGATGGTGAAGAGTGGTTGATCAATGGTGAGAAGTACTACATCTCTGGTGCAGGCGATCCGCGATGCAAGATCATGATTTGCATGTTGATGACGAGCCCTGATGCGTCACCGCATCGTCGTCACTCACAAATTCTGGTTCCGGTAAACACGCCCGGTGTCGAAATTTTGGGCCCCATGGAAGTTTTCGGAGAAGACGATGCACCGCATGGTCACATGCACTTGCGTTTCACTGATGTGCGCGTGCCTGTAGCAAACATGTTGCTCGGTGAAGGACGCGGCTTCGAAATTTCGCAGGTACGTCTCGGACCTGGCCGTATTCACCACTGCATGCGTTCAATTGGTGCCGGTGAGCGGGCGCTTGAATTGATGATTCGTCGTGGCTTGAGCCGCGAAGCTTTCGGCAAGCCGATCGCCCGCTTGGGTAAAAACACCGAAGTCATCGCTAAAGCCCGTATCGAACTTGAAGCCATGCGTTTGATGGTGTTGCGTGCCGCCAAGGCTATGGACACCATGGGTAACGCCGAAGCCCGCGTTTGGGTGAGTGCCGTCAAGGCCATGGTGCCGATTCGCGTGTGCGCAATCATTGACGAAGCAATTCAGGTGTTCGGAGCAACTGGTGTATCGCAGTGGACACCTTTGGCTCGTATGTACGCCAGTCAGCGCACGTTGCGTTTGGCTGACGGTCCCGACGAAGTGCACTGGCATGTTGTTGGTCGTAACGAAATTGCACGCTACGAAGGTGAAGACAACGACACCACTCGTGCCGCTCGCACACAAGAGGGCTCATTCTCGGGTCCAGCCTGACCATGGAAGTTGAAATGATTGTCGAGATTCCGCAAGGGTCTCGCAATAAGTACGAAATGGACCATGAAACTGGGGCTATCTGGCTTGACCGTACATTGTTTACAGCAACGCAGTATCCGCTCGACTACGGATTCTTTCCCAACACTTTGGGCGAAGACGGCGACCCGCTCGATGCTTTGGTGTGGTTAGGTCAACCGACGTTTCCGGGTTGTCACGTGTATGTTCGTCCAGTCGCAGTGTTTTGGATGGAAGACGAAGCTGGCGGCGATGCCAAGGTCTTGTGTGTGCCGTCGCATGATCCGCGCTTCAAGAACTATGTCGACATTGAAGACTTGCCCGAGCACATGCTTGATGAAGTCGGAAACTTTTTCGAGACCTACAAGTTGCTTGAACCGAACAAAGAAACCACCGTTCGTGGATGGGAAGGTCGCCAAGCGGCCGAGAAAGAAATCGCCGACGCGTTCAAGCGTCTTCAGCCACACTGATCATTGCGTCGGCTGAGACAACGCGTCATCAATGATGATGTTGATGGCACGAATGAAACCGTCGTCGGCAATTTTTCGAACATGGTCGGGGTCGGTGGCAACCGCATCAAACTGGGGCATGTTGACATAGCGGTAACGGGTTTGCCGGATTGTCCAGGTATTGGGGGAACCACCCGAATCAAAGACGCTCGTGCCAAGGGTGTACCCCTCGAGCATTTG
>CAMDER010000122.1 GCA_945896935.1 Bifidobacterium breve
TTGGGTGTGGCGAGCGTGGGCGCCGGTCTGTTGCAGGGGCATTGGGGTGGTCATCACATCAACATGCACAGTTCGCACAGTAGATCGTGAAAAGTACTAGACATGGACATACACACGTACTTGGGGGTACATCATGACTATGTCAGCTATTGAAGCTTTGAAAAATGAACAGGCATTAGCCGTCGAATTAATGAACTCATTGAGTGCCGATGAATGGAATGCTCAATCGGGATGTACGGGTTGGCGAGTGCAAGAAGTGTTCTGCCACATGGCGAGTGTCTTTCATTCGATCGCCGACCCCTCGACCATTGAAGGCGGATCCAGCGAAGACGTTGAAGAGAACGCCGAAGTTCCAGTGCAAGCCCGCAAGTCGTGGACCCGCGATCAGGTTATTGCTGAATATATGGAGTGGAGCGAAAAAGGAATCGGCGCATTGTCGTTTATGAATACGCCCGAAATGGCTGACACCGTGATTCCGTTGGCAAACCTTGGTTCACACCCGATGCATCTTTTAGCCAACGCAATTGTGTTCGACCATTATTGCCATCTACGCCACGACGTTGGGCATGCCATTGCCAAGGCTGCAGCGTTACCGCGTGACCCACTGTCGTTGACGGCAACTCTTGAATGGATGCTCGCCGGCATTCCGCAAATGTGTCAACCAGCGTTGTCGGTTGCACCAAAGCAATCCGTGAACTTGGTCTTTGAAGGACCGGGCGGTGGTTCGTGGATTCTTGCTCCGGGTGATGATTTGTGGACGATTACCCCAGGGCGTGATGCAAGTGCACCATCGGCAATCAGCAATGCTCACGATTTCATTTCGTGGGGCACCAAGCGCGCCGACTGGAAAGCAAGTACTCGTCTAGAAAAAGGCAACGCCGACACCGAAACTGTATTAAACGCCATCAACGTCATTTAATGCTCAACGTTCATGCATGAGCGTGGCACGATAGAGGGATGAGTGACGCACTTCCATTAACTCTTGCCGCAACATCTTCGATTTGTCCTCGTTGCAACACGTTGCACAACGGTCGTTTTTACGGGCCGTGTGAAGATTGTCGAGTTCAGATGAAGGCAACCATGGGCAATGAAGCGCGTGATGTTGACGTTGCTGAATACGTTCCGAAAATGAACGTCACGCCGAATGCAGTCGCAACAAAAGACGACTGATTACTTATTTGTTTTCTGGTAATTGATCTTCACGCACTCCGCCACCTGGACGGAAAGTTGCTCCACGATCATCTTTTCCTGATTGCATTTGTTGCATCATCACACCGAGTTCGGCTGATGCCCGTTCGTCGCCAAGAATCTTTTGCATGACTGCAGCACCGGCACCAGCCATTAATGCTGCTTGATTGTCATTGAGAAACTTCATTGACGCACGCTGTCCAACAGTGGTGCGATTGATTTCTGGTATCACGTAACGCGCCACTAAATCCCATGAACGCAATGTGTTTTCGCGGTTCGCCCAATCGTGCGCAAAACCTAATGCAACACCAAAACCACCAGTGATTTCTTGCAAATGTCGAATCGTTGCCACCAAATCATCGGGTGTTCCAATGATCGCAATGCCACCAGCAGTGATTTGCTCGAGCAAATCCCATTTATTTTCAACATGAACTGCACCAGGTCGACCAAGCGTCCACACGTTGTATTCGTTGTGCCAACGTTGCAAACCGTCAACTGCTTGATTGCGGGCTTCTTCACGCGATTCGGCAATATGGAAACTCAACATCACGCGCCAGTTTTTGCGATCAATAGTTTGGCTGTGCTTCAGTGCAGATTCTTGAGCGAATGACCACTGGGTGGGTAATGCGGCAAGACCAGCGGTGCTGTTTGAGGCAATTGATAAAACACCACAACCAAACTTGCCAGCCATTTGCATTCCCGACGGCGACAAAGTTGATGCAGTAACAACTGGCATGTTGTCTTGCACAGGAAGAAGTTGTAGTTGTGCATCTTTCAGCTTGAACCAATCACTCTCATGAGAGAAGCGATCTTCACCGCGCAACAAACGCAAGATGACACCTAGGGCTTCGTCCTGGCGATCGCGTTGCACTAACGGATCAATGCCGAGAGTCCACGCATCGCTGGGCAATGCGCCAGGTCCGGTACCAAACATGGCGCGACCTTTGGTCATGTGGTCGAGTTGCACGATACGTTGCGCGACATTGAAGGGGTGGTGATACGGAAGTGAGATGACGCCGGTGCCCAGACCAATGGTGTGGGTTCGTTGACCAGCCGCAGCCAAAAACATTTCTGGCGATGCGATCATTTCCCAACCACTTGAATGGTGTTCTCCACACCAAAATTCGTCAAAACCCAGACGGTCAAGGTGGGCTGCAAAGTCGAGGTCGCTTTGAAACTGCAGAACCGGGTTCTCTCCGACCGGGTGATGAGGCGCCAAGAAGGTACCGAATTTCAAACGGTCGGGCCGACCACCAGTATTTGATTGTTGAGCCATGTGTCTACAGTAGGTTGCGACATCAGAATTGCTGACAGTTCACCGATACAAAGAGCGGATTTTTCGGGTTTTCGGCTAACCTGTCAAAGCCATAACGGGGACGTAGCTCAGTTGGCAGAGCGCTACCTTTGCAAGGTAGATGTCAGGGGTTCGATTCCCCTCGTCTCCACTCGTTGCTTCAATTTTGAGCCCGTGGGCATCCCGGGACTTCCTAGCGTGAGCCCGCACATGTACGGCAGGTGACGTTTTGAACATTTTGTAACCACGTATTGCATCAAATCCGCATCAGTAATAGTGTCCGTTGGTGAGATTTTATATCTCATATAACTACTAGAGCTTCTGGCGAGGGTTAACGGCATGTTTGCACGTTCAATTTCATCTCAATCAATGTCAACTCGCGCCCGTTTTGTGAGGTCGTGGTGGAACCGTCGATCAACCGCGACTGGACTCGCGATTGCACTCATCGCTTCATCGGTTGGAGTGGCGGTCATCGGCAATAGTTCGGCGACATTCGCCGAACCACCAGCCGAAGTGTCGCAACTCGCCAATGTCACCAACGACAACAACGGTAGTGACCCAGCAGAAATGACATTGCTCGGAAACAAGATCATTTACCGTGCCTACGACGACGACCACGGTTCCGAATTGTGGATATCTAATGCGGACGGAACTGATCCGAAAATTTTGAAGGACATCAATCCCGACGGTGGCTCAAGCCCGTACGGATTCACAGTGGTGGGCGACATCGCCTACTTCAGTGCCGATAACGGCGTCAATGGACAAGAACTTTGGAAAACAAACGGTACCGCCGACGGCACAACGTTGATTCACGATATTTATCCCGGCGGTGACAGCAGTTCGCCAAACACATTCAAAGCATCGGGCACGTTGGTTTTCTTTTTCGCAACTGATGCCAGCGGTAATTCGGTGTGGGTAACGAGTGGTACGGCTCAGTCAACGCGCAAAGTTGGCGGAATTGAAATTGCAACTCAGGCAAGTAATCCGAGCAACATCGTGCAATTGAATGGACTCACATATTTTCGTGCCGACAATGGTGTGAACGGTCACGAAATTTGGGTCAGCGACGGAACTCCTCAAGGTTCACGAATGATTAAAGATGTGAATCCTGGCAGCGGTCAAGGAGCCGACACCATTTACTCCTTAGGTGGACGCATTTTCTTCCGCGGAAATGATGGTGTACGCGGCTGGGAGTTGTGGACGACCGATGGAACTGAAGCGGGCACAATGATGTTGAAAAATATCAACCCGACAGGTGACTCAAGTGTTGAATACTTCACTCACTCCAATGGTAAATGGTATTTCAGGTCGGTCGACGTGAACTGCTGTGATCAACTACGCACCGGTCAGACTGGTTACGAGTTGTACGTCACCGAAGGCACGACCACCGGAACTCGTCTTGTCAAGGACATCAGTACAAACGCTCCAACAAATAACTGTTGGTGGTGTTATGGACCAACCAACTTTAAAGCACTCACTAACGGAATCATTTTCCAGCAAGACGACGGTGTACACGGAACTGTTTGGTATCGATCAGACGGAACCACTGCAGGTACCACATCCCTTGATCCCGATCTCAATGATCTTTTGAGCAATAACAGCGAACCGATCATCATTGATAACAAGGCCTACTTCTTAGCTGGCGATGCCACAAATGGTCTTGAACCTTGGGTAACTGACGGTTCGCCGACAGGCACGCGCATGTTGGCAAACGTCAATACAAACAATCAATCGAGTGGTATCGCGAATATGACGCGTATAGGCACCACTGCGAACTACGTCTTTAGTAGCAACGATGGAATTCATGGTGAAGAACTTTGGGTCACCGACTTCACAGATGCGGGTACGCGTATGGTGCGCGAGTTACAGACCGGAACAGAAAATAGCGCCCAAAGTTCGCCACATCAGTTTTATGCTGTTGGAGACAGGGTCTTCTTCCGTGCGTTCAGCGATGCAACTGGTTGGGAAATGTGGGTCACCGACGGAACATCAATTGGCACGCGAGCACTTGATCTGAATCCCGGTCGACCAGATTCAACTTGGGATCAGATCTACGGCCTTAGTAGCAAGATTGTTTTCCGGCGACACACCGAGGCCACGGGATACGAGCCGTGGATTTCGGATGGAACTATTTCGGGAACGCGGATGATCAAAGAATTCAATCCGTCTGGCGACAGCACTTTGGAATTGGCTGCCGAATCGAACGGCAAGATCTACTTGAAGATCAATGACCAAACTGAACCTGGCTATACCGCGGTATGGGTGACCGATGGAACGTCGGCGAATACCACCAAACTCACGTCGCGTTGTGCAAATAATGGCAACCCTGACCCCCATGCGTTTACACCTGTTGCTGGTGGATTGTTGTTCAAACTCAATGACTGTCAGTACAACCATAAGTGGTGGCGTACCGACGGAACCCTTGCGGGAACTGCGCGACTTGATCTCACGTACGACTCACTCACAACACAGTGGAATGACGTCAACCCGATTGCGATTGGTGACAAGTACTACTACACAATGACTACTCCAGAAACCGGTACAGAAATCTGGATCACCGATGGTTCACCGAGTGGGACTCGTGTTTTGAAAGACATCAATACTGTGCAGGGCGGCTCGGCTTCGGGCACTGGTGTGAAGCTTGGTAACAAGTGGATCTTTAACGCCAATAATGGAATCAATGGTGATGAACTGTGGGTGAGTGACGGCACCGTTTCTGGGACGCGTATGGTACGCGAACTACAAACAGGAACCGAGAACAGTGCACAAAGTTCGCCGTCAGGGTTTGTGTTAGCTGGTGACAAAGTTTTCTTTAGGGC
>CAMDER010000123.1 GCA_945896935.1 Bifidobacterium breve
CAACAAATTCGTCGGTGGGTTGTTGTGCTGAGAGTTCAGTCATCAAAGGGACCAACTCTGAGGCGTTCATGGTGCGTCCGGCCATTGTTGCAAAGCGCTCGTCGTCGGCAAGTTCGGGATGACCAAAGGTTTGGCATAGTCCACGGAACTCGCTATCGCTGACAACCGAGACGGCGGCGAATCCGTCTTTGAGTCGCGTGATGCCGTAGTTCTGTCCAATCGTCGGAGTGCGGTTGGCGTCATCGTCGAGCAACACGGCATCCATGCCCGAATCGGGCCACATAAATGAAACCGCGGCATCGAGCATTGCCAAAACAATGTGCTGACCGTCGGCGTTGCCCGCAGCACGGGCGTACAGTGCTGACGAAATTGCTTGAGCCGCGGTGAGCGATGTGACCTTGTCGCATAAGAGAGTACGAAACAACGATGGTTCGCCATTGCGCGGATCGGTTTGCACACTCGCAAGACCAGACGCTGCTTGAATGACATTGTCATAGACGCGATGTCCACTGTTAGGTCCATCGGGTCCGTAACCACTGATACTCACATAAATCAGGCTGGGATTGACGGCCTTCAGATCTTCGTAACCAATTCCGAGTCGTTCAACTGCACCGGGTCGAAAGTTTTGAATGACTACGTCGGCAGTTTCGGCAAGCTTTTTGAGAACCGCGACACCTTGTTCACTTTTAAGGTCGACAACGAGCGAGCGCTTGCCGCGGTTGTTGTTCACGAAAATGCCGGTCATTCCGCCCTTGGCTGAGCCGATGTAGCGCATGAAGTCACCGATACCGGGAGATTCGACCTTGATGACGTCGGCGCCCTGGTCGGCCAGCATCATGGCGGCGAGTGGGCCAGAGATCATGACCGACAAGTCAAGAACTTTGATGCCGTGAAGTGGACCGTGTGAACTCGATTTTTTATTCATAGTAGATATTCGCGCATCACGTGGGGGTGACAAGAGGCCAAGGGCGATTGCGCTCAATATGCAGAGCGATCTCTAGGAGTAACTGCTCGGTGAAATGACGTGAGACCACTTGCAAGCCGACAGGAAGACCGTCAACAAAGCCCGCCGGAATAGATATCGCTGGGTTGCCGTGCAAGTTGGCGGGGAATGTCAGTCGTCCGTTGTTGCCTGCTCCGGCACGAACCCCACCAAAAGATGATGGGAGCGGCCCCTCGGCATCGAACGCGATATCGGGGTTTGACGCTGTGAGCACTAAGTCAACGCCTGTTGAAGTATTGAATATTTCGGCCATGCGTTCATTCAATGCGGTGCGGCGCGCTTCAATTCGGGCACGAGCCTCTGGACCATAACGATCCATCGTTGCGGTTAAGCCCATGCGGATTTCGGGTGTCAAGACATCGGCGCAATCTGGCCACAACTCGCCGAGTTGCGCATGAATCGACAACATTCCGCTGATGCTCCATGCCGCCCCCATGCTTGGAATTGATGTGTCAATATCAATTCGCTTCCATCCGTGTTCGGCGATGAGTTGATCGGCTTCGGCGCTTAAGACTTCCCACATTGCCGGCGACACAACTGCTCCACCCCAATCGGGAACGACTGCGACACGTAAACCGCGAAGTGCTTGAGTAAATGAACCAAGTTCGGGTTCCCATTTTCCAACACTCGGCAAACTGAGCGGATCGCGTGGGTCGTGACCAGAAGTGACGTCGAACCAGCGCGCCGTGTCGCGAACGCTACGCGTGACGCAACCAGTCACTGTTGTGAGATTGCCAAGTTGCACTTTGGGTGCTCGTGGGATTCGACCGTATGTTGCTTTGAGGCCAACTAATCCGGTGAAGCCGGCTGGAATACGAATTGAGCCGCCACCGTCGCCGGCTGTAGCCATCGTGATAATTCCGCCAGCAACTGCTGAAGCACTGCCGCCTGACGAACCACCTGGGGTGCGATCGTGTTGCCAAGGATTATGAGTTGCACCATGCATGACTGTTCGCGTGACGTTGACTCCACCGAATTCACTCGCAGTTGTTTGGCCGACTAAGACAACTCCCGCATCTTCGAGTCGCTGAACCATGACTGAAGAGAAGTCAGCGACGAGATGCGAAAGTGCGACGCATGCCTCGGTGTCGGGCCAGCCAGCAACTTGATCGAGTTCTTTGATGCCGATCGGAACGCCACCAAATGGCAAGTTGACATCGGCCGAACGGGCCGAAGCGTAGGCGCGATCGCGGTCGAGGAATCCAAAAGCATTGAGATCGCTTGCCTCAATAGCGGCGTAAGTCGCATCAAGTTCTTCGACAGGGGAGCGTTGGCCCGAGCGGAAAGCTTCGACGAGCGAACACGCATCACCTTGCCAAGTGTCGGGGGTTGAATCTTTTTTACCTGAGTGAGAAGTCACAGCCATAGGTGCTGACGATAGTGCCCGCCTAGAGTTTGAAACGATGGACAGCCGACAGTTCTTGGGATTGCAGCCCACTCATAATCCTCATCGCTGGGTTTTGCCCGTGGTTCAAGGCATTAGTACGGGCGGCGGCTTCTTATTTGGCGGCTGCGGGCTTGGTGCGGCGGTCGCCGCGATGGAAGGTACATCGGGTCGCAAAGCCGTGTGGGCGACTGCTCAGTATCTGTCGTATGCCAAGCCTGGCGAAGTCATGGATATCGATGTCACGTTGGCGGTGCATGGTCGTCAGATCACTCAAGCTCGTGCGGTGTGCCATGTGGGTGACCGCGAAATTTTGACGGTGAATGCCGCGCTTGGTGATCGTGATCTTGAGGAGAATGGTCAATTCGAAAAGATGCCGTTGGATATTCCTAAACCGCTCGATTGCAAAGAACGACCGCACGTGCTTGATTGGTCGGGAACGATTAGCGGACGTATGGATCAACGTATGGTCAAGGGCCGTGAAGAACTTGAAGAACTTGACGGTACACCTGGTGATGGTCAGGTTTTGTTGTGGTCACGTATTCCGGAAGTGATTGAAGGAGTTGATGCCGCGACGCTGTCGATTTTGGGTGACTTCGTTCCGATGGGAGTTGGTCAATCACTAGGAATTCGTGGTGGTGGAAACAGCCTTGACAACACGTTGCGTATTGGCAAATTAGTTCCGACCGAATGGGTATTGCTCGATATTCGCATTCACATGGTCGAACGTGGTTTTGGACACGGTTTGGTGCATATGTTTGCTGAAGACGGCACGTTGATGGCAACGGCGAGCCAAAGTTGCATCATTCGCTTCTGGCGCGACATGCCGGGGCCGGGCCCCTCTGGGAAAGTGAAGAAGTAGTCCGAGTCTTTGCAGGGTGTGGGTGTCGGCAACAATGAAGTCATGACAACTTCACTTCCTCGTCGCCCAGGTATGACTGTTCCGTTGCCTGGTCATTTGCACACGCATCGTGAACGTCTGAACGAACTGGCCGATATGGGCTACACCGATATCTGGTCAGCCGAATCAGATGGTGCCGACGCGTTTACTCCGCTCGCGATGGCTGCTGCATGGGAACCGCGGTTGCGCTTAGGAACCGCCATCGTTCCGGCATACACGCGTTCACCAGCCTGCTTTGCCCAAAGTGTCGCCAGCATGGCTGACGCCGCTCCTGGACGTTTCGCGATTGGCATTGGTTCAAGTAGCAACGTCATCGTTGAAAAGTGGAACGGAATCCCATTCGTCGAGCCGTACAAGAAAGTTCGCGATGTTGTGCGTTTCTTGAACGATGCATTGTCAGGGGAGAAAGTTGCCAAGTCGTACGACACGTTTGAAGTCAATGGTTTCAAGTTGGGCGTGCGTCCCGAAGTGAAGCCAAAGATTTTGGTGGCAGCCCTTCGTGAAGGAATGTTGCGTCTTGCTGGTCGCGAATCAGATGGTGCAATTATCAATTGGTTGTCGCCAACTGACGTACGTCGAGTTGCCGAAGTTGTGAATGATGCTGCGGGTGGGGAAGAGCGCGAAATTGTGGCACGAATTTTTGTGTGCCCAAGCGAGAATGCCGAAGTGGTTCGAGCCGCTGGTCGTTTTGCAATTGCGGCGTATCTGAACGTGCCGGTGTACGCCGAATTCCATCGCTGGCTCGGTCGTGGACCGCAGCTGCAAGGTATGTGGGATGCATGGAAAGCGGGAGACCGTAAGGCTGCGTTGGCGGCAATTCCCGACGAAGTTGTCGACGACATCTTGATTCATGGTTCGCCGGCTGAATGTCGGGCCAAGATTCAGGCGTACT
Organism: Bifidobacterium breve; assembly: GCA_945896935.1. GTDB lineage: Bacteria > Actinomycetota > Acidimicrobiia > Acidimicrobiales > Ilumatobacteraceae > Casp-actino8. The sequence goes on from CAMDER010000123.1 coordinate 4,181, forward strand.
TTGACAACGGTGTCACGACGAGCTCGCTAGCAATTTTGGCTCTTGATCCAGAATTGAATTACTGGGAATCAGTCAAGGCATTGTCGCCGAGCGCGTATTAATCACGCTGCTTGAACTTGCCGTTTCTCGGCGAGATAGCGACGAATATCGGCGATATGGCGAAGCCCATTGCGACATACCTCGTCGGACAAGATGAATCGCGGGTCAATACCCACCGGTGTGGTTTCAAGGCCAGCGAGTTGGAGTTGAACAGGAGCTTTAGTTTCGGGTTGCGCAGTCTGGTGGTTGTTGTCCATGACACGACTCTGTCCAGGGGGTATGGCACAGTTCATCGGGGATGATGCGAAATTCGCCGATACGCCATGCATCATCTATCTGGTGGTTACTGAAGTTCGCCCACAGCCACAGCACACCCTTTAAACAACCAATTCACAAAAAAATTCTTGTGTTCACTCCGCCGAAGGCGGCGAGAACAACAAAAATTAAATAGATAAATAGATAAATAGTTAAAAAGCCCGCACTGGACGCACGTAGACCGCGCCGTACTTGCCGTAGTAGTTCTGAGAGCCGATGCCGAAATGCTGGTTCCACGCGGTGACGGCGTCGACCTCAGAAGAACTCCAATAGGCGATCGAAAAACCACCACCGAGGCCCGTGCCGGTATTGAGAGTTCCGCCCGTGCACTGAGTTGTAACGCTTTGAGCAACATTTCTTGCCCACTGACAAAGCAAATTGAGTTCTGCAGTCGTGGGTAGATACCAGTCCGACTGTGAACCGCCACTATATGCACGAGCCGCCCCTGCAGCCGTTGTCGTGTCATTGCCTTGGGCAACAATTGCTAGTGAGTTTTTATAGCCAAGACCGATTCCTGAGGCGTTGTTGTAGGCCAAAGAGTCGTTCGTAATTGAAGGGACATCAACCGATTGGTACGTACTGATTGCCCACAGTAAATTCGATGGATCAGCACTGCCACCACTCCACGTATTTGGGGCAACCTCAAGATATGTGCAGTTCTGATTAAGAGTCGCCCCACAAGCAAACGTGCCAC
>CAMDER010000124.1 GCA_945896935.1 Bifidobacterium breve
GGGGTATTTGTTTCATTGAGATTGAGAGGTGTCGAAACTCCGGCCGAAGCGGGCCTTGCACCAAATGCAAGTCCACCAGCGATGGCGCCGACTGCGGCCCCACCTGCAAGTCGCAACATATTGCGACGAGATGCTCGCTCGGGATCACCGGCTGCCTCAAGTTGATCGAGTTGATTTTGTAACGCTGTTAACTGATTTTTGAGATCCTGAATTTCGTGGTTTTCCATGTTGTTGTCCCCCGATTCATGTGGGCAATTAGCCTTTAAAAAACAAGTTACCAGAGAATTACAGTTAGAAAATCAAAAAAATGTCTGCCCTTCAGCAAGATTCTGAAGACTGAAACAGAGCCAATCAGGCAGGGCGACGACGAACCAAAGGATTGGCTGCAAGTACAGCGTCCGACAAGGGTTGGCCGGTGATTTCGTCGACCCAATAGGTGCCCGCATCAAGGCGGTTCAAGGCCATTTCAACATCGGCGAGGTCGCGCTCGATGGCGTCTAGGTCAATCGTTGCCGATTCTTCGTGGGTGGGTTCCGTCGAGGACATGGGCTCAGAGTAGTCGGCAGATAGTGTTTCAATCCATGTCCACAACTTTCCCCCCTTTTGACGGATCCGCCCCCAAGTGCCAGAAGTTCTCTTCTGAGCCCGAAATGGGTATCGACGTCACCAAGCGTTATACGGCAACCATGGAAACCTCTATGGGCACATTGGTCATCGCTCTCGATGCCATCAAAGCCCCTCGTACCGTGAACAGCTTCATCTTCTTGGCGCTGAATCACTATTACGACGGCATCATCTTCCACCGCATCATCCAGGGCTTCGTTTGCCAAGGCGGAGACCCGACCGGCACCGGAATGGGTGGACCTGGTTACAAGTTCGCCGACGAGTTGCCCAAGCCCGGTCAGTACCAGGTCGGTTCCTTCGCGATGGCTAACGCCGGACCCAACACCAACGGTTCGCAGTTCTTCTTGATTAGTGGCCCGAGCGGTGTCAGCTTGCCGCCGGCTTATGCATTGTTCGGTCAAGTTGTGAAAGGCCTCGAAGTTGTTGAGGCCATGCAAAATGTTCCGACGGCACGTGGCGATCGCCCCGTGACCGACGTGGTGATCAAGTCGGTCACCATCACTGTTGCTGACTGATTAACGAATCAGTTTCGGCATACATGACGTCACGAGTGACTCAACTCAGTGCGGCGCAAGCGCGACGTATTGCGTTGGGGGCTCAAGGATTCGCTCAGCCTCGGCCAGCTGGTCGCACTGATCGTCGTCATTTACGAAAAGTTCTCGACCACATTGGTCTGATTCAGATTGATTCGGTCAATGTGTTGGTGCGCAGCCAAGAGTTGCCGTTGTTCTCGCGACTGGGTGCACATCCACGCGATTTCATTTCTACGGCAACAAGCGACGGCGAACTATTCGAATACTGGGGTCACGAAGCGGCTCATATGCGTACCGAACATCACCGACTGTGGCGATGGAAGATGGAGCAATCACTTGAGGGTCCGTGGCGCAGTGCCGAACAACTCTTGAAGCAGCATCCGAAATACGTTGAAGAAGTTTTTCAACGAGTCGTAGCCGAAGGACCATTGGCGGCTGGCGAATTGTCAGAACGAACCGAGAAAAAAGGTCCATGGTGGGATTGGGATCAGGCGAAGTTGGCCCTTGAGTATTTGTTCATGTGCGGTCGAGTCACTGCGACTCGTCGTCCAAATGACTTTGCGCGGTTGTATGACTTGCCCGAACGCGTGATTCCTCAGGAGCATCTGCGAGCACGCACGCCGAGCGTGCACGATGCGCAGCGTGAACTTCTTGATATTGGTGCGCGTTCACTTGGCGTTGCGACTGCCAAAGATATTGCTGATTACTTTCGCATCAAGCCGGCATTAGCGCGACCCCGCATTGACGAACTCGTTGAAGCAGGTTTGTTGTTGCCGACCACGATTGAGAACTCAAAAGAGAAGTGGTTCATTCACCGTGATGCTCGCACGCCGCGATCAGTGAATGCTCAGGCTTTGTTATCGATGTTTGATCCAGTCGTTTGGAATCGACCACGCGCCGAAAACCTTTTTGATTTTCACTATCGAATCGAGATTTATACGCCGGCTGCAAAGCGAAAGTTTGGCTACTACGTGCTGCCGTTTTTGTTTGGCGATCGACTAGTTGCAAGAGTCGACCTGAAAGCCGATCGCCACAGCAACACATTGTTGGTGCCAGGAATCTTTTCCGAAGTTCATGCCGACAAGAAGGAAGTCGCAGTTGGACTTGCCGATGAGTTACGCCTGATGGCGCAATGGTTGGGGCTGATGACGATCAAGGTCGGTAATAAAGGCGACTTATCAAGTGCAGTTCGCAAGTCGCTGAGTGCAACGGTTCGTTAGTCTGAAACCATGAGTCGTCCGCTTGTTGCTGTTGCTGGTCGCATTGCGGCAGCCGGCCGCGTGTCACGAAGTGAGATTTCCTTTGCCGGCCGTGTCTATTTAGATGCTGTATTGCGGGCGGGCGGAGAACCACTAACTCTCACGCCACGTGAGTTAACTCACGAACAGGCCGTTGAGTTGTTGTCAGGTTTTGGGGCGCTGGTGTTGATGGGTGGTTCTGATGTTGACCCACATTTATATGGTCAACAACGTCAACCCCATGTTTATGGCGTAAATCATGAACAGGATCATTTTGAAATTGCCTTAGTTCATGCGGCAATTGAATTGAAGTTGCCCACGTTGGCCGTGTGTCGCGGTATTCAATTGGTCAATGTGGCGCTTGGTGGAACCTTGATTCAACATATTGGTGATATTGATCTCGGTGACATGACTGGCGTCGTCGAGCACGCGCCAGGGAAATTTCCCGCTGGCCAAGATTTTGCAATGCACGATGTTGAAGTCACTCCACGCACCAAGTTGTCAAAAGCCTTGGGTACAACCAGTGCTCGGGTTGCGTCATTTCACCATCAAGGAATTGATCAAATCGGTCAAGGTCTTAAAGTTGTCGCGCGGTCACTCGATGGATTAGTTGAAGGACTCGAGCACGGTGGTTCGGGGCAGTGGTTAATTGGAGTGCAATGGCATCCTGAAGACACTGCAACGACAGATCTGCATCAACAAGCGCTCTATAACGCGCTTATTGCTCAGACGATGTAATCGGAATTGGCTGCAAAGCCCAGCGAAGAGTTTTAGTCAATGCTTGGGCCGCAGGTCGCACCACTGCGCGTTCACTCACTGGTAACCACGGAAGTCGTAATGGGAATCGTGTCCACAGCGGCATGAGTGAAACCGCAGCGGCACCAAGCAGCCCGTAAATGGGTCGTTGATAAATCGGTAACGGAGGAGTGAGGAGTAAATAGCGCGCTGCGTCGCGCGCTGGCGCCGACGTACGAAGCTCGGGTCGATAGGACGCGATCTGATCGGCAAGTTCGGCCACGGTAGTCGGCGGATCAATCACGCCGAGCGCTGACGCAATGCGCGACATGTCGAGCACATAACCATCGCGGTGTTCGGGCGACAGTTCAATCTCCCCAAATTTGGCATGAGCCGCAAGAAACGAATCAACTTCAGCGATGTGGACCCACTTCAACAAATGAGGATCGTTGGCGCTGTAGGGACGGCCATCATCGGCAGTGCCCACGACGCGGATGTGAACTCGCTTGACCATGTCAACGGCACGTTGTGCTTCTGTGGCTGGGCCAAATGTGGTGGCAGCCAAAAAGTCGGCGGTGCGTTGTAGTCGTCCCCATGGATCGGCTTTGAAATCACTATGTGAAGCAACGCCGGCCATCGCGAGGGGTTGAAGAGACTGAAAGAGCAAGGCGCGTAGGCCACCGATGAACATGCACGAGTCGGCATGAATGATGCGGATGGGGCGGTCTTCGGCAAACCATCTCTCGCCAGGAGCCTCAAACAACTCTTGGGCGCGGTTATCGGCATTGGGGCCAACGACACGGGAGCGAACCGCGTCAGCGACAATGCGTCGAACGGGTTCAAAGATCTCGTACATCTATAGATCGTGCCACGGTTTGCGCCCCGATGTCTATACAGGCTGAGTACGCTCGTCACATGTCTGAAGAATTGCCGATCACCCCTCCACTTGATCCCAATTCCAACAAACTTCCGCGTTGGGCTTGGAAAGCAATCATCGTTTTCTGGCTGGGATTTCTCGGCACGATTCTGATTCGGTATGCCTATGACCGACTGTTCTCATTTTTGATCCTGCTTTTGGTGTCGCTCTTTTTGTCACTTGCAATTGAGCCCGGTACGACTCGGTTGGCCAAGAGAGGTTGGCGCCGCGGTCAAGCAACGATCGTGATCCTGTTAGGGCTGCTAGTGGGGGTCATCATTTTTGTGGCAGCGATCGGAACATTGGTCGGAACTCAAGTCGCAGACTTATTGCAGAACTCAGAGCGGTATGTCAGCCGCACGGTGAACTTTTTGAATGACACGTTGTCAACCAAGATCAATCCCCAAAAAGTGAACGAAAGTATCCAAGACCCTGACGGGCCAGTGCAGAAATTCATCAAGGGCCAACAAGATGAAGCACTTCAACTTTCGGTGACCGCATTAGGACTATTTTTACAAGCCTTCTCTGTCATGCTTTTCACTTTCTATTTAGTTGCCGATGGCCCACGGCTGAGACGGTCAATATGTAGTCGACTTGCGCCTGCGAGACAAAAGCGGGTGCTTGATACATGGGACCTAGCAATTGAGAAAACTGGCGGCTATCTATACAGTCGAGCTCTCTTGGCTGTGGCATCGGCTTTTGTGCATTGGATTGCTTTTCAATCGCTGGGAACCGCAGCGCCAGTTGCTCTCGCTCTGTGGGTTGGTTTAATTTCGCAATTTATTCCCGTAGTCGGTACCTATATCGCTGGCGTGTTGCCAGTGTTGATCACATTTATCGACTCGCCGTTGAAAGCTCTCGCAATCATCATCGTGGTGATTCTGTATCAGCAACTAGAAAATTTCCTGATCTCGCCACGCATCACGGCGCGCACAATGGAAATCCATCCGGCTATTTCATTCGGCGCGGCAATTGCTGGTGGTGCATTACTTGGCCCGGTCGGAGCCATTCTTGGTTTACCAGTTGCGGCCATGGCGGTGGCATTGGCTAGCGCATCGGGTGAGCGTCACGAACTTATTGAAAACGAACT
>CAMDER010000125.1 GCA_945896935.1 Bifidobacterium breve
TACGGACCGACCGAAGGACCGCAGCCCACAGATGAAGCATTTGGCGATCCTATTTACAACGGGATTCTTGATACCTGTGGTGGCCACACCGGCATGTCGAGCGACTATCACAATCACGCGTTATACGCAGATGTGTATTGCAATCTCACAAGTTCATTCATCATTGGATACGCGCTTGATGGATTTCCGATTTATAACTCGGTCGGCTGTCTCGATGTTGATTGCACCGAAACTGCGCAGTTCATTTCGGGTTACGACATGACGGGTAATCCCAAGTCGTATTCGTGGAAGGCTTACACCTACAACTCAACAGGAAAGACAAACGTTCTTGACGAGTGCAACGGTCGGATAGGTCCGGACGGCACGTACCGTTATCACGCAACTGATGCATTCCCGTACATCATCGGATGTTTCGCCGGAACGTCGACAGCGCAAACCGGAAATGCCGCAGCCGACATGCCGCCCATGGGCGGTGGTGGTGGCAACCCGCCGCCGCCGGACGGGAATGGACCACCGCCAAACGGAAATGGCCCGCCGCCGGACGGAAATGGCCCGCCACCGAACGGCTGAGAATCAGAACGTTGACAGCAAGTCGATGACCACAACGAGGTCAGTCGACTCTGGCAACTTCATGCTGGTATTTCCCTCGGTGCCAAATGCATCAGCAAAAGGAATCGTCAACTGACGTCGCCCGCCGACTTTCATGCCGGGAATGCCGTCAATGAGTCCTGGCAATGATCCGCCTTCTTCAAGTAATAGACCCACCGGACTGGGGTCGCCCCAAGTACTCGCTAGTTCTTCGCCGGTCGCAGCGTTGAATGCAATGATGTGTACAAGAACATTTGAACCAGCTTTTGCTTCGCCACCATCGCCGACAACGAGATCTTCGCTGACTAACGCATCGACATTTGCTGCACCTTCAACAGTGATGTCGGGAGCATCGGCTGCGTCAAAGGGTGGCACGATGGCCACTGCATCGACAATGAATGAAATAGCCGAGTCGGGCGGAATCGCATCGCCAGATCCGGCGGCACCGTAGGCAAGTTCGGACGGAATATCTAACTGACGCTGTCCTCCGGCCTTGATGCCGATCAAACCTTGATCCCACCCGTCAATGACCGAGCCAGTACCAAGCGTGACAGCAAATGGGTCGCTCCCGTAGTTACCATCGAAACGTTTTCCGTCTTTCGTTAACACGCCGACGTAATACACGTACACAGTTGAACCTTCAACTGCTGCTTCGCCTTCACCCTCGGTGAGGTCGGTGATGACCAACTCGGTCGGCAATTCAGTTGGGAGCGAAACGGTGGGCTCATCAATCAAATCGGCTGGATCTGAGGTTTCCAAATCAGCGGTTGAAGCTAGTGGATCGGTAGTTTTCGTCTTATTGAGGAGACTTGAATCGTCACCGCCACATGCAGCAATCAAAAGAGTGGACGAAAGTGTGAGCGCAATAAGGGCGCGTGATGTACGTGATGACATCTGCAACACGCTATCCGTGTTGGGCTAACCATTCCGCTTCACGGCGGCCCATTTCGGTGCTTGGCTCGCCGTCGGCGAATGGCCAAATCTCTTGTGAAATGCGCCGATAGTTGCCGCTTGCCCCTAATTCACCGAGGATTGCGTACAGGCCAAGATTGATGCGCTGAATAAATACAAATGGTTTCGGAACAGTTGCATATTGCGCAATGGGGCTTGACCGGTCAAACGTGTGGCGCACAATTCCACTCGAATACTCGGGCGTCCACGTGATGTCTTGGTCTTTTCGCACGGGTTCGTAAAAACGACCGAAGTATGTGCCGACATCTGCTGTTTCTACGGGGGCGTCGCGTTGCAACATGCCAGCATTTTCTAAGACTGAACGAAACGCTGGAATATCACTTTCGTAGGCCGCCGATTTCACCATTGAAATAAACGTATTCATTTCGCTGTCACTGAAATGTTTGACCAATCCGAAGTCAAGGAATGTCACGCGGCCATCTTCATGGAAGATGTAGTTGCCAGGATGTGGGTCGCCGTTGAACTTATGCATTCCGTACAAACTGCGAAAGACAAAGCGAAAGAGGCATTCGCCGGTGAGATTCTTTTGCTCTTGGTCTTGTTGCATCAACTCAGCGAAAGACATTCCGTTGACGAGTTCGGTGGTAAGAACTCGTGAAGTACTGAATGTTGGCAGCACTTCGGGAACGCTGATGTACGGGTGGCCTCGGTAGTAATCGACGAAGAGTTGCTGATTTTGTGCTTCACGAGAGTAATCAAGTTCTTCACGAATTCGTTCTTTGACTTCTTGCACCATGTCGCTTGGGTCGAGCCCACTAAAGCTCTGTTGCAACAGCGCTCCGAGGAAATCGGCGTTGCGTAGATCTGCGTCAATTGCTTTGTCGACTCCGGGATACTGCACCTTCACCGCAACGGCGCGTTCTTTGCCAGTGATTGGATCAATAATGACGGCGCGATGAACTTGACCAATAGATGCCGATGCAATGGGCACAGGATCCCATTCCACAAAAATTTTGTCGGGGGCAGCGCCAAGTTCGCGTTCAATAACTTCGGCGGCCAAGTCGCTTGACATTGGAGGTGCACTTGCTTGCAACTGCGATAAAGCAGCACGCATCGGAGCGGGCAAACCATCATCTAGATAGCTGGCCATCTGGCCAAGCTTCATCAACGCACCTTTCATATTTCCGAGGCGTTCAGAAACTTGTGCGGCGGTCTTCAACTCAGTTTCGTGATTAATTTCAATACGACGTTCGGCCGACGAAAAAACTTTGCGAGCCGAAGCTGACGCATAGGTTGCTCCGACTCGCGCACCCAAGCGCACAACTTCGGCATTACGAGCAACCAAAGTTCCGCGGCGAATCGCCCTTGTAATCTTTGCGCTACCGCCACGCTTTTTGATCAAGTAATAAATCGCTGGGGCACTGAGCGCGATGATTCCGGCGCCGGTGCGCTTCTTCACGACGAAACCTTCGACTGCTCATCATTGTTTCGCTCAATGATTGAGTTGACACCCTCAATAATCATCTGACTCATATTGGGAGCCAGCGCAACAATTGCATCGTGTTGTCCATCGATTCGCACGGCTTGTGCATGTGAAATTTCGGAATACAACTTCAATTGGCGATGCACAGGTATTACTGGATCACGCAACGTGATGATGTGAGAAGTCGGAACGTCAATTTCTGGTAGCCATTCGAGGGCCGAGAAATTGCCGATGGCGTGACCAGCCTCTAAAACCATGCGCCAGTCGTGAAGTTCAATTTGGCTCATCGCCCACGGACCCCACTTTGATGCTTTACGTCGCAAGAAGAGTCTTTCGGTGAGCCACTCTTGAGCAAACGGGGGAGTCAAGCGCGCTAACGCACCCATTCCGGTGAGTCCAAGAAATCCCATGCGTTCGCCACGACTGTGAGCAAAACTTCCGGCGGTGGCGCACAACATCAATCCATCAACGATTGATCGGTGACGACGCCACATCAATAACGCGATCGGTCCACCCATTGAGTAGCCAACTGGAATCACTTTTTTGATTCCGAGTTCAGATAACAAACATGCTGCATCGTCGGCGCAGTCGGCTAAACGAAATGGTTTACGCGTGCGAATACCGCGACCATGTCCGCGATGATCCATAGCAATCACGCGAAAATGTTGACCAAGAGTTTCATAGATCGCAAACCAATTGAGATCGGCCGTTGCGGTCCAGCCGTGTAACAACAACACCACTGGCGCATCAGGATGTGGGCCCGGCAATTCGCGGATGAACGTGGTTCCACGACCCGGTAGTTCGAAGTCACGTCCAGGTGGCAGTGGGGGAATGCCGGTTTCGTTGCTGGAATTATCTGAACTCAGGGCAACTCCACGCTGATAATCGTCACGTTCAATTTTGAACCGTTGGGAGTTTCGTACTCGGCGCTCTCGTTAATGCCACGACCGAGAATTGCTTGACCAAGCGCCGACTCGGGAGTCATGGTGGCGGCGCCAGCAAACTTCTCTTCACGTGAACCGAGGTAGTAGGTCTCAGGTTCATCTCCATCAATCGACAAAGTCACGAGCTTGCCTGGTCCGACTACATCGCCGTCGCCAACATCGCCGTCAACCGTTTCGACGAGCACATGATTTTCAAGAATCGCTTCAAGATGGCGAATGCGGCCTTCCATGTGACCTTGTTCGTCTTTGGCGGCGTGGTAATCGCCGTTCTCTTTCAGGTCGCCCATCTCGCGGGCACGTTCAATTTTGTCGGCAACTTCGATACGACCCCTGGTGGTGAGGTCGTGAAATTCGGTTTGAAGTCGCTCGAGGGCAGTTTTGGTGAGGTGGTGTACCTGGGCCATGCCCACAGGGTAACGCCAGGTGGCAAACCTTGCGATGGCAGGGCCAAGACTTGATCATTCCTGCAGGGCGGCAGGAGTCAGAGAGCGTCAAATGTATGGGTTGACCCCATTGCCCGTACGATATGAGACTTATGGCAGCAACATCAGCGCACCGTATTGCCGTGATCGGCGGCGACGGCATCGGACCCGAAGTAACCATCCAGGCCCTCAAAGTCGTTCGAGCGGCCGGAGTCAACATTGACACCACCGACTTCGACCTCGGTGGAGCACGGTTCTTGCGTGACGGCGAAATTTTGTCTGATGAAGTGCTGAATCAGTTGCGGGCGTTCGATGCGATTCTTCTTGGCGCTGTCGGAACCCCTGACGTTCCGCCCGGAGTCATTGAGCGTGGCTTGTTGCTCAAGATGCGTTTCGAACTTGATCTGTACATCAACCAGCGCCCATTCATTGGTACCGCGCCTGGTCACACCAAGCCGCACGATTTCATTTGTATTCGCGAAAACACTGAGGGTCCGTACGTGGGCGAAGGTGGAGTATTGCGTAAGGGAACGCCGCATGAAGTGGCAACACAAGGCAGCGTGAACACACGCATGGGTGTTGAACGATGTATTCGTTACGCATTCGAATTGGCTAATAAGCGCGAGCGCAAGCACGTTACGTTGGTGCACAAGACCAATGTGCTCACGTTCGCCGGCAACTTGTGGGAGCGTGCGTTCAACGATGTTGCGGCCGAGTATCCGCACATCGGAACGGCATATAACCACGTTGATGCCGCCTGTATTTACTTCGTGCAAGA
>CAMDER010000126.1 GCA_945896935.1 Bifidobacterium breve
CCCCAATACCCGATGTGCCAGCCAAGTTTGAGATCAGTCGTCATAGATATTTCACAGTAGTTGGCAACGACATTTCGGTGGGTCTTCTGCTAGAAACTTGAGGGCACTATCAGGGGATTCCCAGGGGGAAACATGGATATCGGGTACACCGACGAACAGCAGGCGATGCGCACCGAGTTGCGCTCGTACTACCAGAAACTCCTCGACGAAAAGACCGTCAAGGATCTGAGCACAAGCCACGGAATTGGCGAAACTCCGCGTCGCGTCTGGAAGCAGATGTGCGCCGATGGCTGGGCCGGAATTGGCTGGCCCAAAGATTTTGGTGGTCAGGGTCGTAGCGCCATCGAACAATTCATCTTCTTTGACGAGTCGATGCGCGCTGGCGCCCCGGTTCCGATGTTGAGTATCAACACCGTTGGACCAACCCTCATGAACTTCGGTAGCGAACAGCAAAAAGAATTCTTCTTACCCAAGATCTTGAAGGGCGACTTGCACTTCTGTATCGGATACAGCGAACCAGGTTCTGGCACCGACTTAGCCTCACTTCAAACTCGTGCCGTTCGTGACGGCGACGTGTACGTGGTGAATGGCCAAAAGATGTGGACATCGTTATCAAGCGATGCCGACTATTGCTGGCTCGCCGTGCGCACCGACGCCGATGCCGCCAAGCACAAAGGCATCAGCATTCTCATCATGCCGATGAATACACCTGGCATCACATTGCAAAAACTCAACCTCATTGGCGAGCACGACATCAACGCAATGTTCCTTGATGACGTACGCATTCCAGTAGAGAACTGTGTCGGTGGCGAAAACAAGGGCTGGACCCTCATCACGAACCAACTCAACCACGAGCGCGTGACGTTGTGTTCGACTGGTGTCATTGACCGTGCGCTTACCGACACTCTCGAGTACGCCAAGACCACTCTCCTACCCGACGGTCGTCGTATCGCCGATCAAGAGTGGGTGCAGATGAACTTGGCACGAGTACACGCCAAGCTCGACGTCTTGCGCCTGATGAACTGGCAGTCAGCATGGGAAGCCACTCAAGGCAAACTTGATATCGGTCACTGTTCATCAATCAAGGTGTACGGAACCGAGTTCTACCTTGAAGCATTCAGACTGTTGTTTGAAATTCTTGGACCGACGGGTTATCTCGTACAAGGAACACCTGGCGCAGTTATTCGCGCCCGACTCGAGAGCATGTACCGCGGCATGCTCATCCTCACCTTTGGTGGCGGAACAAACGAAATGCAACGCGACCTCATCACAATGTTCTCTCTTGGATTCCCCCGGGCGGCCCGCTAATGGATTTTTCACTTACCTCAGACCAAAACGAATTGCGCGCACTCGCTCGTCAGATCTTGACCGATGTGTGCACACCCGAACACCTCAAGCAGATCGGCGCAACCGAAAGCGCAACCGACCTGGCATTGTGGCGCACACTCGCCGATGCCGGTCTAGTTGGTATCGGTCTGCCTGAATCGGTTGGTGGTGCCGGCCTTGGCATCATTGAAACCTCAGTAGTTCTTGAAGAAATCGGTCGAGTCGCTGCACCCGTACCGGCATTTGCCGTGATGGGTCTTGCAGCAAATGCACTCATTGCCTACCCCGAACTTCTTGAAGGTGTGGCCAGTGGCGAGACAATCGTGACTGCTGCTCTTCATGAGGCTGTTGGCGATGTTTTCAATCCGTCAACTGTTGTTGTTGAAGGAAAGATCACTGGTACCAAAGTATGTGTGCCCCACGGATTGCTTGCCAAGCGCTTTGTTGTGAGCGCGGCTGATGGTCTGTATTGCGTTGAAGCCAACGACCCCAACGTCACCATCACCCGCCAAGAGACAACGAGCGGCGTGCCTGATGCACTTGTTGTATTCAAGAACGCAACTGCAAAGTGTCTCGGTAATACCGGGGCAACAGCCGAGTTGATTAACCGCGGAATTGCTGCGGCCTGCATCATGACTTCGGGTGCTTGCCAATCTGCTTTGGCGCTCATGGCCGAATACGCCAAGGGACGCTTCCAATTCGAAAAGGCCATCGCGTCTTTCCAAGCTGTGAGTCAGCGCGCTGGCGATGCATACATCGATACCGAAGGTGTTCGATTGACAGCATGGCAAGCTGCATGGCGATTGAGCGAAGGACTCCCCGCCGATGAAGCAGTGTTGTCGGCCAAGTTCTGGGCGGCCGAAGGTGGCTGGCGTGTGATGCATGGTTCACACCATGTTCATGGCGGCGTTGGCGTTGACCGCGATTATCCGTTGCACCGCTATTTCTTGTTGCACAAGCAACTTGAATTGCAGTTGGGATCAACGCAGCCAAGCTTGGCGCGCTTGGGTCAGATTTTGGTTAATAACTGACATCATGGCGCAACCTATTCCTAATCCCAATCCAATATTGCCCGACGACCCGGAGTACTTGCCGATTCACACGCGCAACTACGAAGTGCGGGCGTTCAAAGTGAACGACAACGAAATTTTGTTGTGGGGCGCAGTGCGTGATGACAAGCCGGCTGGCATGTATGTCCTCGAAGATTCAGAAACTCTCACCATCCATCACATGGTTGTGCAGTTACGTGTGTCGTATCCGATGATGGAAATTCTTGATGCTTCAGCCGAACTCAAAGAGTTCCCACATAAGGAATGTCCAGGGATTGCCATCAAGTACAAGGGCCTCATCGGTTTGTCAATCGCCCGCGGTTTCACCCATAAGGTGCGCGAACTATTTGGTGGTCCACGTGGTTGCACTCATACGACTGCGTTGTTACAGGCGATGGGACCAGTTGCCATTCAATGTGGTTGGAGCATGCGTGTTGTCAAGATGACTGAAGCCTTCGAAACCGGAGCCGAGCGACCCGAGATGTCACCCGAGCAACGCGAAATGGGTTTCAAGTCGAACTTAAATACCTGTCACATCTGGGATGAAGACGGCGAGCAAGTACGCAATATTCGTGCAGGCGTCGATATCGGTGCACCGTTGTCGGTGACTCGTCGACTTGAAAAACTTGGCCGCGATACCGGCGAATGGGGTCGCGTTCGCGGCTAGTCGCTCGTTAACCAATCAGACGCAAGGCTTCGGCCTTGGCCCACTGATAGTCGGCTTTGCCCACTGGCGTGCGCTCGACGACTGGAACAAAGAAGACGGCTTTTGGACTCTTGTAGTCGGCAACGAGCGTTCGCGAGAATGTAACGATGTCTTCCACACTTGGACTAGTGCCCTTGCGAAGTTGAACTAATGCTGTGACCTGCTCGCCCCAACGCTCGTTTGGCGTACCGATGACAACGGCATCGAACACTGCAGGATGTTGCTTGAGCGCTGATTCAACTTCTTCGGGATAAATCTTTTCTCCACCCGAGTTAATGCACACCGAGCCACGACCGAGCAATGTGATCTGACCATCGTCTTCAATCTGAGCAAAGTCACCTGGGATGACCCAGCGCTTGCCATTGAATGTGCGGAAAGTTTCGGCAGTCTTCACTGGGTCTTTGAAATAGCCCAACGGAATGTTTCCACTACGGGCCAACTTGCCCACTTCGCCGACGCCGCATTGACGACCGTCTTCAGTGATGACCGTCGTATCACTATTCATTGCGAACTTCGGAGAACTCATTGCCGACCCGTCGTCGGTTCGTGCACCGGCCGCACCAGTTTCGGAAGCACCGAAGCTGTCAAGAATCGCCACGTTTGGCAATGCTGCGCGAATCTGTTCACGAACGCCAGTCGACAATGGTGCGCCACCATTACCAATAGCAAACAACATTGACAAGTCATACGTCGGTCGTGGTTCAGCAACGAGATGCTCAGCGAGCGGTCGAGCCATCGCGTCACCAATTGTTGATACCGACGTCACGACACCGTCAGCAACAAGCTGCCACACGTCGTGGGCGTCGAATCGCTTTTTTGTATAGAGAACAAAACAGCCGCCAGCGGTAATCGCATTACCCATGATCCACTGGCCACCGCCATGCATCATCGGACCAATCGACATCAAGCGAGCGCGAAACGCCGAGGCAGCGGCTTCTTCGCCCAACTGTTCAATGCGATCAATCGGACGATTAGCGCGCGCCGAATTCATTGCACCAAGAATCACGTCTTCGTGACGCCACATCACGCCCTTGGGCATTCCGGTGGTTCCGCCCGTGTACAACACGTAGACGTCATCAGCAGTGCGACCCGGGAAATCACGATCGGGCGACGCAGCGGCCAATGCTGCTTCGTATTCTGCGCCAATCACTATGACATTGCGAAGGTTAGGCAAAGCATCACGAACATCGTTGATGGCGCTCAGATACTCGGGCTCGGCTATGACCGCAACGCAATCGGCGTTGTCATAGAGATAACGAAGCTCAGCAGCTACGTAGCGATAGTTGACGTTAATCGCGACAGCGCTGATCTTGGCGCACGCATAAAACGCTTCGACCCATTCGTGCGTGTTTTGTGCATGTACACCCACATGCTCACCACGCTTGATGCCAATAGACAGCAGGTGATTCGCCAGACGCGTGATGCGTTCATCAAGTTCGGTAAAAGTGAACTTGACATCGTTAGTGATCAGTGCGGGTTCGTTCGGAATCGCATCGGCAATGACTTCAAAAAGGTCACCAAGTTGAATTGAGCGAGGGTAGGTCTTGTGGGCCACAGAAATCCCTCTATTTCTTCACGAAGCCATCAAGCATGTCGGTGAAGCCATACTTTTCATGCGGTCCAATCGCCATGTTCTCGTACAAGCCGTAACCCTCATGGCGCTTGCCATCACGATCGGTGTAAGCAAACTTGGCCGAGTTATCAACGATGCCAAACAAGCGCATCGCACCTTCGGGGGTGGTCGTATCTAGGTGGAAGTTCTCAACCTTCAACGGACCCTGCCACATTCCGTGACGCCAATCGGCGTCATAGCCATAGCCAGTTCCGATACCAATATGAACTGGCAACAACGGTTCGATGTCAAGAGTTGTCACGTGACCATCATCGGCAACAACACGAATGACTCCACCAGTTGAGAAGCGCGAACCTTCGCGATATTCAAGATCGTGTTCGGGACGACCAAGATGTTCAATGCGTCCATCGGGCCAGATGCGTGTGGCTTCTTCCATCACGCGGCTGCCATCGGGATTTTCTTGCATGAT
>CAMDER010000127.1 GCA_945896935.1 Bifidobacterium breve
AGTGAAGGTGGCGGAGACATGCGTTCAGCGAGGGCTATTGCTTGGATGACCAGTGTCTTGGGATTTGCTGAGTACGTTGAAAATTGGCGTCAGCAGGGCGACCTTCCCGGCTTAGTACTTACGCCGAATTCGTGACACTTTAGAACAAATTGTGTCTACAATGTGGTTATGAATGTAGCCACAATTGAAGTAGGGATCAGAGAACTCAAGAACAACCTCAGTCGGTTTTTGGATTTAGCAAAAAAGGGTGACCTGATCGTCGTGACAGATCATGGGCGTCCAGTTGCTCACCTCATTTCGGTGGATAAGGGTGACGACAAAATGAGTGACCTAGTCGCAGCTGGGATCATCCAGGCGCCAAAAAGTCGAGTTCGCGAACTGCCAAAGCGAAGAATCCAATCCAAGGGCAGTGTCAGCGAATTGGTTATTGCAGAACGTCGATGATCACGTATTTTGATACTTCACTATTTGTCAAGTTGCTCATTGATGAAATTGGTTCTGAACAAGCTGAAGAAATCTGGAACGTCTCGTCAACCTTAGGTTCGTCGATGGTGTTGTACGTTGAATCAAGGGCCGCATTAGCTGCGGCTAATAGACAAGGGCGGATTAATGATGCAAACTTGGTGAAAGCAAAATCAATACTTGAAGGCCTTCATTCTCAACTATATGTGGTTGAGGTAACTTCAAAACTTGTCAAGATGGCAGCCGAATTGGCTGAAGAGTTTTCTCTCCGCGGATATGACTCGGTCCATCTGGCCTCAGCCATATTTATGAAGGCTGATGTTTTTGCCAGTTCTGATGAGTCCTTATGCTCAGCTGCGCAAGCAAATGGATTTCACATCATTGTGTGATTAGGCGGGCTTTGCTCAAGCACCGATGAAGTTTGAGTGACTAGAGACCAAGAAATTCTTGACAACTTGAAATTTTGTGACGAAGTTAAGTGTTGAATATGGCATGCCCGCAATTACCGCCGACACCTTGACCCTTCCTCGAATTACCTCACCGATTGATGGACATTCTCGTCCGGTCATTTCGGTGACAACTGCGCCGAGTGGTCATGAAGGTGAAGGATTCCCGGTGCGTCGAGCATTCGCTGGTGTGAGTCGTGAGATCCTTGATCCGTTCATCCATATGGATCAGATGGGTGAAGTGAATTACGCACCATACGAACCACGTGGAACCGATTGGCATCCACATCGTGGTTTTGAGACGGTGACGTACATCATGGATGGCATTTTTGTCCACCAAGATTCACATGGTGGCGGTGGTGTTATTGCTGATGGGTCAACCCAGTGGATGACTGCCGGCGCCGGAATTCTGCATATCGAAACTCCACCAGAAAAATTGGTGATTGCCGGCGGGCTCTTTCATGGCGTTCAGTTATGGGTGAATCTTCCGAGTCATAAAAAAATGATTTCGCCGGCGTATCAAAATCTTGAAGCAGATCTTGTGACGTTGCTGGCGTCGCCCGATGGTGGCGCACTCATTCGTTTGATTGCCGGAGACTTGGGAGAATTTCATGGTCCAGGTTCAACTCATACGCCCATTGTCGTTGCACACGTAACATTGGCGCCAGGAGCGCGAGTTGAATTGCCATGGGACCCTGCATTCAACGCATTGGCTTATGTGCTTGCCGGTTCTGGTTCGGTCAGTGATGAACGACGACCGTTCCACTTGGGTCAGTTAGCCGTCTACGGAAGTGGCGACTCAATTTCTTTGCAAGCAGATGATGATTCATCGCTTGATGTTCTTTTGCTCGGGGGCCAACCGATTGGCGAGCCAGTCGTTGCTCATGGTCCGTTTGTTATGAATACCGAAAACGAAATTCGTCAAGCGTTTGATGATTATCAACAGGGTCGACTCGGAACCGTTCCGGTTGGCGGTATTCGTCCGTATCGGGGCTGATTATTTCAGTGAGTCAATAAAACGCAGAGTGGCTTCGGCGATTTCGCGACGCCATTTATGCACAGTGTCATTTGTGTCGTTTCCATCAAGACTGTTTTCAATATTTCGTAGCAGCGATTTGATGTTTTTCCGTTGAGTCTTCAACATGGCAGAAATATCAATTCCGCATTCGTCGGCCAAGACCAATTTGAGTAGTAATTCGCTGCGCATGTCTCGCAAATGGACAACAGGCGTATTGATCCATGTTCGGAACATTGCTCGCCCTGGCTTGGTGATCGTGAGAAGAGTTCGATTACCTCCAGCAAGACCTGCTTCTTCACCAAATTCTTCGACATATCCGTGAATCTGCAGTTGTTCGAGCGCGCGGTAGGTGAGTGGGCGAGTCAACGACCAAATACGGCCGATATCAGAACCGGGTTTGAGTCGCGCTGCGATGGCAAAGCCATGTGATGGCTTTTTATACAACAAGCCAAGGCATGCCCATTCGCCCAGCAGAAGATCGTGAGACTCGCGCGCTTGTCGACTCATCTCTTTTCTCGATATTCAGACACTGGGCCATCCCAAATCACTTTTCCTTGGTCAAGTTCAATAATGCGATCAGCCATAGCTAGAGCGTCTTCTGAATCGTGGGTGACAAGAATTCGATATCCCGCGAAGCTGGCCAGAACTTCACGGAATTCTTGGCGAATGAGTTGACGAGTTGCAGTGTCGAGCCCCGACATCGGTTCATCAAGTAAGAGAACTTTTGGCTGGGTGACTAAAACTCGGGCTATTGCGACTCGTTGGGCCTGGCCACCGCTTAATTCTCGGGGCTGTCGTTCAAGAAGTTCAGCCAGTGCAAATTGATTGATTAACGGTTGAGCTTGGGTGGCTGCGGCGGCACGTTTAATCTTTCGGGCGCGAAGTCCGAAAACAATGTTCTCTAAAACAGTCATCGTTTCGAAAAGGAGTCCGCCCTGGAAAACTATTCCGATAGTTCGCTGTGTGGGGTCGACAAAAGTATCTGCCGTCGCATCATCGAAAGTTTCACCGTTCAGCGCCAACGTTCCTGATGTCACGGGAAGTAAGCCAGCGATGGCGTGAAGAAAAGTTGATTTACCCGAACCATTTGGTCCCATGATTGCGACAACTTCGCCCTCATTAAACACCAGATTGACGTCGAGTGTAAAAGTGCCTCGCGACAGAGTGAATCGAGTATCGAGAGTCATAGTGAAAGGCCTTGTTCGGCCCGGCCAAGCCAACGATCTCTCAGTGCGATCAAGATGGTAAACGCGATTGCAATCATGACGAGCGAAAGAATGAGCGCAGATTCAGGATTTGAATCGAGAGCGGCGTATGTCGCGAGTGGCATGGTCTGAGTAGTGCCGGGCAAGTTTCCAGCAAAGGTGATGGTCGCCCCGAATTCTCCGAGCGCGCGTGCCCATGCGAGGACAATTCCAGCAAAGAGGCTTGGTCTGATACTGGGCAAGGTGACTCGACGAAACACGTACCATCGCGTTCCTCCGAGCGTTCGAGCAGCACCTTCAAATCGTGAATCAAGTTGGCGCAACGCCGCTTCAACCGTGAGTACCAAAAAGGGCATGGCCACAAAACATTGCGCCATGACGACAGCAGTTGTTGTGAAAGGTATCCGAATTCCAAACCAACTATCGAGGTATTGACCAATGAGACCTCGTCGTCCAAATGTAAATAAGAGAGCAATACCGCCGACAACAGGAGGAAGAACCATGGAGAGTGTTGTGAGTGCTCGAATAAATCGACGACCAGGGAATTCGACGCGAGCTAAAAGCCAAGCAAGTGGCACGCCGAAGATCAAGCAAATAACTGCAGTCATTAATGAAGTTTTAATTGATAACCACAATGCATCGCGAATCTCTTGACGTCTAACGATGTCGGCAAATTTGCTCCACGGCGTCCGCCACATCAAACCCACAAAAGGTGCAAGAAAGAATGCGGCCGCAACAGCAGCGATCAATACGATTTGCCAAGGAAGTTTTTGGCGACGACGACGCGAACGACTCATGGAAGCCCGAATCCGTATTGGGTGAGGAGTGTCTGTCCTGCGGTGGACAACAAGAAATCAACGAACCCTTGGGCTTGCTTTTTGTTTGCAGAATTCTTGATGATTCCGATTGGATATTTGGCCACGATGTTGAATTCAGCCAGAATTTCGACTCCCTCAACTTGACCATCTGACGCAATGACCTCGGAGTGGTACACGATTGCTGCATCTGCTTCACCACTCGCCACCTTGAGCATGATTCCTTTGACATTGCTTTCGAGAGAATCAGGCGTAACAGAAACGCCTGCTTTCTTGAGTACCTCAGCGGTGTATTTGCCGATGGGGACATCGGGACTGGTCGTGACAAAAACTAGATCTAGATTTTCGAGATCTTGTAATGATGAGATGTTGAGAGGGTTGCCCTTTTCGACGATGATCTCGAGATAGTTGGTGGCAAAAATGACGGGTGGCGAGTCAAGCAAATCTTTCGACTCAACTCTGTCCATATTCGACATGTCGGCGGATGCAAAAACGTCGGCAGGGGCACCTTCTTGTACGAAGCGAGCAAGATCGGATGAGGCCCCAAAGTTGAATTGAACCTTCACTCCTGGGTGAGCCTTTTCGTAAGCCAGACCGGCATCGGCAAATGGCGTCGCTAGTGACGAAGCCGCGTAGACATCAAGTGTTGTTGTCTCTTGGGTGTTTGATCCTGATGTGCAGGCGGTGAAGAAGGCGATCTGTGCAAGGACAACGGCGAAAGCACGGCGACCGAACATGGGGTCACGATATCTGACATTGTCTAAATTAGTCAATTATTGACTAATTCTCCCTTTTGACTACCGACCTGAGAAAACCGACCTGATCAGAGGTTCGAAGTATTCCAATGACTCGCTCTTGTAGTCAGGATCGAAAGCCACTTGGTCGTACTTGGCACAAAACTCTTCGGTGTATTCGTAATACGGATTGTCGCGGAATGCGTCGCGGGTGTTGCGATCAAGGCCAATGTGATGCCAGAAGTAATAACCCTGGAAAATGCCGTGGTGTTCAACCATCCAGTGATTTGCTTCGCTGACGAACGGCTTCACGATGGCCGAAGCAATAGCCGGATGGTTATAGGGAGACA
>CAMDER010000128.1 GCA_945896935.1 Bifidobacterium breve
TCTCACGAACAGTTCAAAGCTTCAGTTCTCGGAGCATACGAACGGGGGGAGCGATCGATTTCGTTACCGCGTCTGCGCCGTTTGGCCGATTTTTACGATGTACCGATCGAGCAGTTATTGCCCAAAGAAGCACAACTTGACGATGGGCGCTCTGTCGCGGTTTCGACAAAGTTGGCTATCGATTTAGTGAAGTTGGCAACAATTGATGGCGCGGGTTTCGCGACGTTGTCGCGGTATCTCTCGATGATCCAGGTTCAGCGCGGAGACTTCAATGGCAAGGTTCTGACAGTTCGGGCCGACGATGTGCGGGCGATAGCCGTCATGCTTGATGTCGCCATTGATGATGTTCGAGCGCACCTTCAAGAAATTGGCGTTCTGTTTCAAATATCGCCGAGAACATAATGCGCGCAACTGCCGAAAATGCGGGTTACGGCGCTTACGTTCATATTCCGTTTTGTCGCCATCGTTGTGACTATTGCGCCTTTGCAACCTTCACCGATCGTGATCACATCATCGAGAAATATCTTGACTCATTGGCGACCGAAATATCGCGAGCAGTTGCGCAGGGCATGCCGACGGCAACATCAATTTTTGTCGGAGGTGGAACTCCTACACGTGTTCCGCCGGACGCTTTGATGAAAGTTCTGTCACATATTCCAACGACGGGCGACGCTGAAATAACCATTGAATGCAACCCCGACGACATCACGAGTGAGATGTTGCACATTTTCCGTGATGGTGGGGTTAATCGCCTGAGTTTTGGGGTGCAGTCAATGCAAACCCATGTTCTGCAATCGCTAGGACGAACTCATAATCCGGCAAACGTTGAAAAGTCCGTTGAACTAGCTCGGCACGCGGGATTTGCCGATATTAATCTCGACATCATTTATGGTGTCCATGGCGAATCTGTTGCCGATTGGGCCGCAACGGTTGCATCGGTTGTGCAACTTGAGCCAACCCATATCTCGGCCTATGGACTCACCGTTGAAGGGGGGACACCACTTGCTGATGATCCCAGCCGACATCCCGATGATGATGTTCAGGCCGAGATGTACGAGGTCGTTGACGATTTGTTGACAGCAGCAGGCATGGAGAACTACGAGGTTTCCAATTGGTCGTTGCCTGGGCGAGAGTGCCAACACAATCGTTTGTATTGGTTTCAAGGTAACTATGCCGGATTCGGCAGTGCGGCGCACGCGCATCACGATGGGCGACGTTCGTGGAATGTGCGCACACCTGATCGATTTATTGAATTGATTGAGTCTGCTCAAAGCGCTGAATCGTCTAATGAAATTCTTGATGGCGATGCCCGACGTATCGAGGGATTGCAGTTGGCCTTACGTATGCGTGAAGGAGTTCCCGTTGATTCGTTTAGCGCAAGTGACCTTGAACTGATGAGCGAATTGGTGCTGGTCGATAACGGGCAAGTTACTTTGACTCGTGCGGGCCGACTGATGGCCAATGAAGTCGCCCTGCGATTGCGATAGGAAAAGTTGACTGGCGCGCCTCAAATATGGCGACCGTGGGGTGGGAGAGGACCCCGCACAGGCTGTAGGGTAAGACTGCTTTTGGGCGTGTAGCTCAGTTGGTTAGAGCGCTACCTTGACATGGTAGAGGTCCCGGGTTCGAGTCCCGTCATGCCCACCAAAAGCCCCACCACGGTGGGGTTTTGTGTTTTTCAGGGTGCTTTTCTGAGGACGAGTACTGGAATCTGCCTCATTGGGCGGTTAGACAAGAGCCATGACCACATTGTCTGATGCCGTCGGCAAGAACGTTTACCTCTCGGGAAATTACGCTCCCGTATCTGAAGAAGTCACCGCCTTCGATTTACATGTCGTTGGTGAGTTGCCTCCAGAGTTAAACGGACGGTACTTACGTAACGGACCCAACCCGATTGCTGGGGTTGATCCAGCAACTCACCACTGGTTTGTGGGCGATGG
This sequence comes from Bifidobacterium breve, assembly GCA_945896935.1. GTDB lineage: Bacteria > Actinomycetota > Acidimicrobiia > Acidimicrobiales > Ilumatobacteraceae > Casp-actino8. Next base: position 1,941 of record CAMDER010000128.1, read on the forward strand.
AATGGTGCACGGCATTCGATTACGAGAAGGACGCGCCGAGTGGTATCGCAATCGTTATGTCGGATCAACGGCAGTGAATGCAACTAAGGGTTTGCCCGATATCGCTGGCCGAAATTGGAACAACTCTCCGACCGGACCTAACACCAACGTCGGTTCATTTGCCGGCACCACTTGGGCGATGGTTGAAGCGGGTGCATGCCCAGTGGAGTTGTCGTACGAATTAGAAACCGTTGGCCATAATGACTTTTTTGGAACATTGCCTGGTGCATTCACTGCGCATCCAAAAATTGATCCGGTCACCGGCGAGATGCATGCCATCGTTTATGCGTGGGCCGAATGGATGGATCATGTGCAGTATGTGCGGGTTGGTGCAGACGGTCGCGTGAATCGCACGGTCGATATTCCATTGCCGGGTATGTCGATGGTGCACGACATGTCAATCACCAATCGTTACGTTGTCGTTTACGATCAACCAGTACTGGTTGACTTCGATCTCGCTTTCGCTGGTCGTTTCCCCTTCAGATGGAATGCCGAGTATGGCAATCGAGTTGGACTCATGCCGCGAGAAGGCACTGCAGCCGACATCGTGTGGGTTGATGTCCCGGTGGGTTATGTATTTCATCCGATGAATGCCTACGACACGCCGGACGGCAAAGTTGTGCTTGACGTGTGTTTTTACGACCTGATGATGCGTGATGATTTGCTCGGTCCATTCGGCGACGCAGTGTCGCGACTGATGCGCTGGGAGATTGATCCGATTACCAAGCGAGTGTCGGTCACCACGATTGACTCATCGGTGAATGAATTCCCGCGACATCGAGGATCGCTCACTGGCCAGATGTATCAATACGGCTATTGCGCTCAGATTGATACAGGCTCAATGCATTGGCCAACTGTGAAACACGACCTCGTCACCGGAGAGCGCAAAGTCTTTGATCATGGCGTTTCGCGAGCAGCAGGTGAGCCAGTATTTGTTGCGCGACCTGGAAGCAGCGTTGAGGATGATGGCTGGTTAGTGACCTTCGTGCACGACGGATCGAATGACTCAACTGAATTTGTTGTACTTGATGCGCAGGACTTTGATCGGGGCTATGTGGCACAAGTGAAGTTGCCCGCACGTGTTCCGTTTGGCTTTCACGGCAACTGGGCACCCGACCGCAATTAATTCAGCGGGCGTTATCGCCGAAGCGGTATTCGTAGGTCAACTCGTCAATACGAGCTTTGATTCCAGCATCAATGGGATTTCCTACGGCAGCGACGGGGTCAGCGATCTGGTCAGGTCGGCTTGCACCAATGATCGGAGACGTAATCGTTGGGTTGGCGAGCACCCACTGCACTGCAAGCGTTGCCATTGAGACGCCAGCCTCTTTGGCAATCGGGCGCAGTTGGTCGACGGTGTCAAACATGCGGTTGTGCCAGTACCTGTCTTGGTAGCGCCCAGCAGCGAATCCGAGTGTGAAACGACTGCCTTCGGTCGGAGCACCGCGTAAGTGCTTGCCACTTAAGAATCCACCTGCGAGTGGGTTGTAGGGAATAACTGCGATGTTTTCTTCGGCACACAACGGGAAGAGTTCGCGCTCATTTTCGCGAAACAACATGTTGTAACGCGGCTGCACACTTTCAAAACCACTGACGCCCAAAACTTCGGCACGCCCAACCGAGCGAGCAAGTTGGTATGCCAGCACGTTCGAGCATCCGACATAACGAACTTTGCCCGACTTCACAAGATCGTCCATAGCGGTCAGAGTTTCATCAATGCGAGTTTCGGCATCCCACGAATGCACTTGATATAAGTCGATGTAGTCGGTGCCGAGGCGCTTCAGTGAAATTTCCACTGAGCGCATGATGTTGTGACGCGAGTTGCCGGCTTCCCAAGCCTTTTTGCCAGTCGGGAAAAAGCACTTTGTCGCAACAATGAAATCTTCGCGGCGACCCTTGAGCCACTTGCCAACAATCTCTTCGGTTCGGCCGAACAGTTCTGGCGGAGCGCCGAGCGGGTACATGTCGGCGGTGTCGATGAAGTCGATACCTGCAACGGCAGCGGCATCCATAATGGCGAACGATGTGTCTTCATCACATTGATAACCAAATGTCATCGTGCCAAGGCACAGGCGGGAAACTTTGAGGCCGGTACGACCAAAACGAACATGTTGCATGTTCGTACCTTAGATGAATGACACCTGGAGGACAGAGTTAAAAGTTTGGAAGAAGGCTCGTCTCACGGTCGATGTCGTGCTAACCATCAATTGTGGAAATTTTGCTTGCCGCCGCCGCTGCACTTGTTTATGGGGTGGGCGACTATTGCGGTGGACGAGCAACACGAAAAATTGACAGTTTGGTTGTGACCTGTGCGGGACAAATTTTTAGTTTGATGTTGTTGGGAGTTTTTCTGGCAGTTCTTGGTGATCCAACGCCGGGGCTACATGACTGGTTGTGGGGTGCTGCTGGCGGAGTTGGTGGGTTTATTGGACTGACGTTTTTCTATTACGCGTTAGCAAATGGGTCGATGACAATAGTTGCTCCACTTGCTGCAGTAGTGAGTGCATCTCTTCCCATTGGTGCCGGTTTGTTTCTGGGTGATCGTCCGTCAGTCATTGCCTACATCGGAATAGTGATCGCGATCGTGGGGATCGCGTTAGTGACAGGGGCATTAGGAACTGCGCATGCACCAACCAAGATCAAAATCGTTGGCGTTGCGGCGTTGGCGGGTTGCGGATTTGGCTGGATGTTTGTGTGCCTTGATCGCACATCTTCTGACTCGGGAATGTGGCCACTGCTCGCTGCCCGAATCGCGTCAATCTCTATCGCGGTCACAGTCATCTTAATTCGACGTCGCTCAGGGCTGGGTAAAGGCCGTATCCCGGCGATCGCCTTGTGGGCTGGATTTTTTGATATGGGAGCGAATGTGTTGTTTATTTACGCAAATCGCCAAGGGATGTTGTCTTTGGTTTCGGTGATCACGGCGTTGTATCCCGTCAGCACCATCGTGTTGGCCCTGCGACTCGATCATGAAAAAGCCAATCGCTCGCAATTCGTGGGTATGGCGTGCGCCGCATTGGCTCTGGTCTTTGTGAG
>CAMDER010000129.1 GCA_945896935.1 Bifidobacterium breve
AAGATCTTGAGCCCGAGTACATCACCACCAATGCTGCTGGAACTCGCGCATACGTCACTTTGCAAGAAGCAAACGCGATTGCGGTCGTTGACTTGGTGAACAAAACCATTCTTGATGTCGCACCACTCGGCTTCAAAGATTGGGGCGCCGCTGGACTCTTGATCGACACCAGCGATAAAGACGGTTCTGGCGATACTGCGATGCGCAACCTCCAGTCATATGCAGGCGTACCGCTCAAAGGTATGTACATGCCCGACACCATCGCATCAATGCAAAAAGGTGGCGAGACTTACCTGTTAACGGCCAACGAAGGTGACGACCGCGAGTACACCTGCTTCGCCGAGAAAGTTCGCGCTGGCGACGCTTCATTGAACAACAACTGGACAAACGGAACCGTCAGTTCATTGCTCAAAGTCAACGGCAAACTGGCGCGACTCAACACGACGAACGCCTTCCCCACCAAGGCCGCGTTTGATGCGATCTATACCTATGGCGGTCGTTCATTCTCGATCTGGAATTCTTCTGGCGAATTGGTGTGGGACAGTGGTTCACAACTCGAAGAAATCGTCGCTCGCGATTACCCCGCAGCATTCAACTCAGATTCAAGCGATACGGCCGCCTCAGCACTTCTGATGGTGCAAGGTCAAGCCGCACGCATGGACGGTCGTTCCGATGACAAAGGCCCCGAGCCTGAAGCACTAGCTGTCGGAACTATCGGTACGCAGACGTTTGCCTTCGTCGGACTCGAGCGCATGGGCGGCATCATGGTCTATGACGTGAGCAACCCAACAGCGCCATCATTCGTTCGCTACAAGAACGCGGCGCTCGAAGGATTGGCACTGTCAACTCCGAACAACACCACCCCTGGTTCATACGATGTGTCTCCTGAGGGCATTGTTTTTGTTCCAGCAGCACAAAGTCCCAATGGCAAGCCGATGCTGATCGTGGCCAGTGAATTGTCGGGCACAACAACCATGTACGAAGTACGAGTAGCCAACCCCACATCGGTACCAACCGATGCACCTGCAGCAGCAACCTTGACTGCATTGGCTGAGAAGTCAATTACCTCAACCACGACTGGACTTGCAGCAGGCGGATCAATCACGGCTACCTACAGCGGCTTCGTTCCATTCGAAACCGTGCAGTTGGTTGTGGCAAGTACACCAACAGTTATCGCAACTGGCACCGCCAACTCCACGGGTTCAGTGACACTGACTGGAACCCTTCCAGCCGGACTCGCCAATGGCGCTCACACATTGTCATTGTTCGCTCCAGTGAGTGGCGTCGGATTCAAGTCGACGATCACGCTTGGTACAACCGCGACAACAACGACACCTGCCGTCACAACGGTCCCCGTCACTGTTGCTGCTAATACCTTGCCAGCAACGGGAAGCGATTCAGATCAGATGCCTTTCGCCTTGGGAATCATCGCCCTCGGCTTGGCACTCATCGGATTCAAGCGTCGCCGCGTGGCCTGAGTATCGGAAGTACTTCCTGCTCGAGTTGGTCCAAGCTTTCATGGGCCAACTCGGGCGGGATTCCCCCCATCAATGGATGCATCGTCAGCATCCCGAATTTTTTAGCAAGTGCAACACATTCATCCGGCGTAACAATCGCATAGACGCCACTCGCCCGCACGCTCTCAATCGATTCGGCGTCGTGCACATGTACGACCGAAGATTGCCCCGGCCGCTGCCACTCACCATACGATTGCGCTTCGTGCAAGATGTATGGCGCAAGCCGAACCCAATCACGCTCTGGGTCTTGTGAAACATGAACAAAGCCCGGCGCTTTTTGCGGCAACATGATGAAGCCTTGGAAACCTTCTTTGGCGCATTCATCGTTGTAGGCATCAGCAACGGCTTGATCGTCGGTTGCCGCCGAAAAGAAACAACGTAAGCGCGCGGCGCGTCGAGCAGCGACCGGAGTCGAACCACCCATCAATAACATCGGTCCTCCCGCAGTGTGCGGAAGTGGACGAACTTTTACCTGTCGACCGCGATAGTCGAAATACTCTCCGGTCCATGCCTGACGCATGACCGACACCGACTCTTCAAGTGCGCTGAAGCGATTCTTGAATTCGAGACCGGCCATCTCAAACTCTTCTTGGCGGTAACCGGTTCCGCAGATCACGCTCATGCGACCTTTAGCAATGAGATCGACCGTGGCGATTTGTTCGGCCAAACGAACGGGGTCATGCATAATCACCAAGGCCGCCGAGATATTGATGCCGATGCGTTCTGTTGCTGCTGCCACGGCCGCTGCCAGGGTGATTGGTGCAGGCATGAAACCGTCGTCGGTTCCGTGATGCTCTGACAGCACCACCATGTCGAGGCCGATACGGTCGGCCCACTGCACTTGCTCAAGACAGGCGGCGTACTGCCCTGACGCGGTGACGCCGTGGGCTGGCGAACCAGCTGGCGGAATGCGTAAGTCGTAACGCATGATGATCATCGACATAAGACCTCCTTAGAAACGTCGTCTCAGTCCAGCACATAGTCACATGATCAAGCCATACCCGGAGGCAAAATACCTGCTCACACGCGTATTACTGTGACATCCACCACATTTGAGATACCCCTTCATACTTTGCACCTGCCGCCCAAAAGACGGCACAACCGAAGGAGAAAAAATGTATACAGTTGCAATTCTCATCGTTATGGCCGTACTGCTTGAAGCAGTCATGACCGTCCTTAACTCAATCCTGACCACGGTCGGAGTGGGCGACACCATCAAGAAGCTTCCGATCATTGGAGCAAACTTGACCTTGGGCATTTCAATTCTGATTGTTTGGCTACTTGAGGCCTACCCACTCGGTATGTGGGGCGCATCATGGGCTGACGACTGGAAGAACATCGTGGTCAATGGCGCAGTTATCTGCGGCATGATTCCGCTCAAGGATGCAGTGTTCGGCGCAATCCAAAAGGGTCTGCGCGCCTAATAAGCATTTCCAATAAATAACCCCTCAACAGGGCCGGGCACGGGAAACCGTGACCCGGCTCTTTTGTTTTTAGGGATTCATTAACTACGAGCGCATCGAACACACGTGACCCAGAGTTGGGTCGACACGACCGGCGAGAAGTTCTTGATAGAGCTTCTCGACCGCAACTGCTCCGGTGGTCTGCTCGACCTTCATCCACGAACCCGACCACTCCGAGAAACGTCTCCACGATTCACCAACGCGCTGATCAAGTCCTTCACGTCCCCACTCCTTTGAGCGCAACGCTATTTGCGAGGGGGCAAACAAGAATTCTGGCTTGGGTCCCGCAAGTCCTCCACCGGTTGCTGTCGGCGCATCCCAGTGAGTGCTGCCGACAACCATGCTGTACGAGAGGTCATCTTGATAGTGGGCGTGAACGCTGTGCGTCACTGAGCGATCACCAGCGATGTCAACGTACGCAGTGATATCTGACGCAGTTCCTGACGGCAGATCACCAATTTGGTCATAAGTAACCACGCGGTGGTAGCAATCGAGCGACCGAACAAAATCGGCATTTTTTGTTGAGGTCAAACCAACGACTGTCACTCCAGTGCGTCGTGCCAACAAATGTGCCGCACCAATAGCGGTCTTGCTCGAAGCACTCGAAATGACAACAGTCGCAATGCTTGATGGATCATCCTCGAGAACATTTTGTCCGAGGAGATCATCAATCATGAACGACGTCATAAAGAGTGGCCATAACACCATCTGCTGGGCTTCACGATCGGCACGATACGTAGGGTCGTGGTCGGTGAACATATAGCGGTTGTACGTAGCGGCCATCGCCGAGCGATGTTCTGATGCGTCCACAAAACCACGTTCATCAACTCGTCCTGGTTTCACAATGAGATCAGTACTCATCGGCAGGTACCCATAAATGCGGCGACCCACTTCAACGGCTGGCATCCGTGACTCAACGACTTCAGCAAAACCCCACACCGGAATACGCCCCCACAAACTTGCTACATCTTGGTTTTCGGTGTCTTGCAATGCTGGAAAGAAATCCCAATAGCGCATGCCATCGCCGAATACGCCATAAGTGATGTTGTTTGACGTCAGCGCGAAGTGTTCAACAGAAACACGCACTTCACCATCAACTAATGGTCGATCTGGCTCAGCGAAAATTCGCGTCGTCGATAATTGCTTACGATCAACATCAAGAGTTGTGACAGTCATGCTGACATCATTGCACAGCGCGTGGACGACGGACGAAGCCTTAGGGACGTCGTTCTCGAGCGGCTGGCATCCAATTTGGACCAGCAGTTTCGTCGATTCGTTTCATCAAACGCTCACCAATTGGCTCAACCATGTTCAAGAACCGTTCAGTGTTCTCAAACCCAAACAACTGCCACGCACGTTGTGACAATTCATTGGTCCGCTCTTCAATCAGTTCGCGTACGGCAAGACCTGCAGTTGACACCACTCCACCTTCAGCCAAACCGCGCGATTCAAGATCGGCGAATGCGTGAGTGATTGCCTCGGCATCGGCTCCCCTGCTTTGCGCAATCCATCCGCCGTAGTTCAGGTGGGCATCATGCAAGATGCCGGCTTGTACTCGTGAAATGTCTTCAGAGGTCAATATCGCAAAGTGGGTGTCACCTCGCCATTCACGAATGCAATTGACCGCCAACCATGCCGAAACCAAACCATCATCTACTCGAGGCGCTTGACGATGAGCGGCAAAACACACTCGACCAGATTCGGGCAACGAGTCGGCCACTCGCCAGAGTTCGTCACGCATGCTTTCTAGGTCATCACATATCTCGGGTACGTATAACCGCAAACCTTCGCCAACAGCTTGGTTGCGCGCCGCGTAGATGTCGCCCCACGTCGCATTCTGTTCGGCAAGGGTGACGGCGAATTCGATGAAATTCGGATGAATCGAATAGAACGCCGCCGCCACTGCTTGATGGCCTGCTGGCAACAATGGCGCAGCGCGACTGGCGACGTAATAGCCAGTACCGTTAGGTATTCCGAGTTGTGTGT
>CAMDER010000130.1 GCA_945896935.1 Bifidobacterium breve
CCGTTGGCCACAATTTCGGCCAACACAGTTTTGGCTTGAGTCGAGGTCAACTTGCCGCCAGTTTCCATGATGATCATCTGTGCCAAATCAGAGGCCGGCACTGTCGGGTTTGCACCTTGTTCGGCGAAGGCTTCTTTGACATGAACGAGTGCACGGGCCACGTCGGCCCCTGCCTCGCCGACCGACATCACATAATCGTCTTGGCCACGTTCTACAACAACCATGATCGCTTCACCATCGGCTGGAGCGCCAGTCGCTTGCGACAAACGCAAACGACGTTCACGTGGCAACATCGGCAAGGCAGCACGAACCGCGTCAATCCATGCCTGATCAGGATTCAAGGGCACAAGATCGGGTTCTAAGAAGTAGCGATAGTCATCGGCATCTTCTTTCGAACGCAAGGTGTGAGTGCGACCATCAGTTTCGTCCCAGTGACGAGTCTCTTGACGAATCTTTTCACCAGCTTCAAGCAACACAATCTGACGGCGGGCTTCGTATTCAATAGCGCGGCCCAATGAACGTACTGAGTTGACGTTTTTGATTTCGCAACGAATACCTAACGGCGAGCCGGGCTTACGCACACTCACGTTGGCATCGCAACGCATTGAGCCCTCTTCCATCTTGGCGTCAGACGCACCAACCGCAACCAAAATCTGGCGCAGTTCGGTGACATATTGACGTGCTTCTTCGGGACTCGCGATATCGGGACGACCCACAATTTCAACCAAGGGCACTCCAGCACGGTTGAAGTCGATCAATGAATAATCGCTGCCGTGAATACGTCCACCAGTTCCACCGATGTGCGTACTCTTGCCGGTGTCTTCTTCGAGGTGAGCACGCTCAACTCCGATGCTCTTTCCACCTGGCAGCTCAAGCCAACCATCAACGTTGATCGGTTGGTCGTATTGCGAGATCTGATAGGCCTTTGGCATATCTGGGTAGAAGTAGTTCTTACGGTGGAAGGTACTCGGTTGCACCTTGCAGTTGAGAGCAAGGCCAATGCGCATCGCCAGTTCAACTGCTTGACGATTCAGTACAGGCAATGCACCAGGAAGTCCGAGTGTTACCGGATCAATGTGTGTGTTCGGGTCATCACCAAAGCGGTTTGCACTGGCCGAAAACAACTTTGTTGCGGTTGCAAGTTCAACGTGAACTTCAAGACCACACACAAGTTCGTAACCATCAAGCAGGTAAGAACCGTCGTTAGGGGCAACCTTGATTTCGTTCTTGCTCATGTCGTACTGGACACCAGAATTTTCAGCAGTCACTTTGCACCTCCGGCCGCGATCATGCTTCGTTCAAGCGACGCAGCAACTTTAAACATCACTTGTTCACCCAACGTGGGAGCCAAAATTTGTACGCCAACTGGTAAGCCATGGGCGCCGGTTCCGAAAGGAACGCTCATTGCCGGATGGCCAGCAAGGTTGGTTGGGATTGTGTAGATGTCGCACAGGTACATCGATCGCGGATCATCTGACTTTTCACCAACTGGGAAAGCCACAATGGGCGAAGTTGGCGTCAGCAATACATCGGCCTTGGTGTAGGCGCGAGCGAAGTCATCGCTAATCAGGCGACGAACCTTGAGTGCCTTGCCGTAGTAGGCATCGTAATAACCAGCCGACAATGCGTATGTTCCAAGCATGATGCGGCGCTTCACTTCTTCACCAAAGCCAGCAGTACGAGTTGCGCTATACATCGCATTGGTATCAGTTGCATTGACACGCATTCCGTAACGCACCCCGTCATAACGCGCCAAGTTACTGCTCGCTTCGGCTGGCGCAATGAGGTAATACGCGGTGAGGGCATACTTCATTGATGGCATTTCAACATCAACAATTGTTGCGCCCGCAGCCTTCAAAGCATCAAATGCTGCTTCAAGTCGTGCGGTCACATCGGGATCGGCGCCACCCGGCAAATCGGTGATTCGGCCAACACGCAAACCTTCAACGCCTTGCGACAAAACGTGTAGCAATGACAATGGTGCTTGCGGAATCGACGTTGAGTCCATCGGGTCGTGACCACTAATTGCTTCCAGCACAAGCGCCGAGTCGCGCACGTCGGTCGAGAATGGACCCATCTGATCGAGACTGCTCGCATAGGCAACGAGGCCGTAACGGCTCACAGTTCCGTAAGTGGGCTTGACGCCAACTACGCCACACAGCGCAGCGGGTTGACGAATTGATCCACCCGTGTCACTACCAATGCTGATCGGCGAAAAACCAGCTGCTACAGCGGCGGCACTTCCACCACTTGAACCACCCGAAACTCGCGACGTATCACGCGGGTTGTAAGTGACTCCGAATGCCGAGTTCTCGGTACTCGAACCCATGGCGAATTCGTCCAAGTTGGTTTTGCCAATGGCGATTGCCCCTGCGGCTGCAAGTCGTTGCACAACAGTTGCGTCGTAGGGCGGGCGCCAGCCTTCAAGAATCTTTGACGAACACGTCGTCGGAATTCCGCGCGTGCACATGTTGTCCTTCAGCGCAATCGGTACTCCGGCCAAAACACCAGGGTCACGACCTGCCGCAACATCGGCATCAACGCGAGCAGCAGCAGCGCGAGCTTCGTCGGCCGTCACCAAATTGAATGCATGAATGTCGCCCTCTCGCTCTGCGATCTGTGCGAGATGGGCTTCAAGTACATCGACTGCCTTTAAGGCACCAGAGCGAACCCCGTCGGCAATAGCGAATGCGGTTGTCGGAATATTGCTGTGAATATTTGTGGGCGTCGTCATCTCAGCCGTCCAGTCCAACGATCGGCGGAACACGGAAACGTCCGTCTTCAGCAGCGGGCGCATTGGCCAAAACTTCTTCACGATCAAGACCCGTGACCACAACGTCTTCACGGAACACATTCGACAGCGGATACGGCTGCGTCATCGGCTCAATATCGCTCAAGTCAAGAGCATCGATGTCAGCGAAGTGTTCAAGCATTCCCGCCATTTGCGTGGTGATGCGTTGCACTTCATCGGGCGTGACATCAAGGCGGGCTAAGCGTGAAACTTTGACCACGACCTCAGCAGAGATTCGTTCAGAAGGTGATTCGGACACGCCTCAATGCTACGAGCAGGACAGGTGGACGAGCACTGCCGATTCGGGCCACATGATGGGCGCGGGCAGGCCAACGGAGGCCAAAAATTCACCCGAGTAGGTCAATGGCTCGCCTTTTTGTGCCCGTCCTACCCAATCGGGCTGCTGCGAGGCCGGACCAACCACCATGACCGAGCCCGTCGGGTCGGTCGGGACGATGTCGACGCGGTAGTGGTGATCCGGAATCAAATCGGGGATTCGCCACATCGGAGGAGTGAGCGAGTTGGCTGTTGAAAGTTGGCAGTACGCCAAAAGTGCCTCAGTGCGATCGTGCGAATAGACCCCATGGGCCAGGCTCGTACCCGCCGAGATGGCAAAGGTGTCAAACCGAACAGTGTCACCACCATGCAACAGATCGCGATAGCCCTGATAGATGTCGATCAATTGTGCGAGTTGGGCAATCTCGTCGTCATCGCACTGCGTGATATCGGCTTCGACTCCAAGGTGACCAAAGAGTGCTGTAACTCCCCTGAACGCCATCGTGTGCCGACGGCCAGTGGTGTGTGATCGAGACGGTCCGATATGTGAGCCCATCACTTCGGGTGGGATCACCATTGATGCGCCGCGCTGGATGAATTGTCGTTCAAGCGCATCGTTGCTGTCACTTGTCCACACTCGTTCAACGCGACGCAACATTTCATGATCGATACGACCGCCACCAGATGCGCATGATTCAAACTCGACTTCGGGATGTCGCTCACGCAATGCATCAAGCAACGCGTACATCGCAAGAGTTTGATCGTGGGTGGCAGCCTTTCCTTCGAAATTGCTTCCTTGAACATGCCATCGATTCATATCCCACTTGACATAACTGATGTCATGGTTCGCGAGCAACGCATCGAGTTGCGCTAACACATGTTCGAAGGCTTCTTGTCGCGAGAGATCAAGAACTAATTGATTGCGACCCAAAACCGAGTCATACCCATCGGTGGCTAGCGCCCAATCGGGATGCGCACGCATCAGATCACTGTCGGGGTTGACCATTTCAGGCTCAATCCAAATTCCAAACTGCATTCCAAGGCCTGTGACATGGTCAATCAATGGTTTCAGTCCATCGGGGTAGACATCGCTTGACACCCACCAGTCGCCAAGACCAGTTCGATCGTTGCGACGGCCACCAAACCAACCATCGTCTAAAACAAAACGCTCAATTCCGACGTCCGCGGCGCGATCGGCTAATTCTTTGAGCTTGTCAACATCGTGATTAAAATAAACCGCTTCCCAAGTATTCAGATGAACTGGGCGAGGCGAAAGATTTTGGCGCGGTCCTCGTCGGCGGGCTTCGTTGTGAAATCCCCATGAAGCCGGTGTGAAACCACGCGATGAATACACGCCAATAACTTCAGTTGTACTAAAGGTTTCTCCGGCATACACGCACATCTCGCCAGCATGAAATAGTTCGCCGCTTTGTATGTAACGGCGGCCGTCGGGCAACTTCTCGGCATAGACAACGTGATTACCACTCCACGCTGCATGTATTCCCCAGACGTCCCCGTCCCATTCACCAGCACCCGTTTGCATTGACCAGATATAGGGAGGGTGCTCGTGCGAGGTACGACCCAAACGATTTTCACTCGTCCACGCTCCGTATGGCCAAGCAAATCGCTGAAGGTCAAACTCTCGTATCCAACGTCCGGCGAAGACACCAAGTTCTTCGGCGTGACTCGGTAACGGCAACGAAACTGTGAATGCGTCAAGCATGAGCGGCGAGTCGCCAAAGTTCTCAACCGTTGATTGGACTTTCAAAACATCGTCATCGGTGAGAGTGATGTGCGTTTCAATTCGTAGTTCAGCGATTTCGTCCACAGCATGACATTCAAGAGTCGAACCTTCATCAGTCTCGGTGAGCGAATGTGATTCGTA
>CAMDER010000131.1 GCA_945896935.1 Bifidobacterium breve
GCCGATGGAGTGTCGCAAACTTGGCGCATCATCGCTTTTGTATTTTGTTTATTGGGCGATGTGTTCCTGATGCTTCCTCGTGATGCGTTTGTGCCTGGACTTGCATCATTTGCAGTCGCCCAAATTTGCTTCGCGGTGAGTCTGCTCACCCAAGACGCGACTTTGACTCGACTAGTAGTGGGGCTCATCATTGTTGTGCCGACAACACTCTTCTTGGCGCGACGTTTCGTGAAATCTATTTCAACGTCAGGTCATAAAGAATTGGTGATTCCCGTCGTTGTGTACATGATGGTGATTGCGGCCATGGCCACTAGCGCAATTGCCGGTGGAACTGCGATTGGGATCGCAGGTGCAATTTTCTTCTTGTTGTCTGACTCGCTTATCGCCGAACATCGATTTGTCAAAGAACGTTCGTGGCAACCAGTCGGCATCATGGTGACGTATCACGCGGCACTTGCTGGTCTTGCTCTCGGTCTGCTGTAAGAGCGCCAGTTGCAGAACTTGCACAACAAAAATTGAGCGTCGTTATCAGTGGAGGTATGGAACGAACCCCTGTGGACTCTGCTTTCCTAATCAGTGCGACGCGTGGGTGCGTTAATAATGTAAAAAGGCCCTGCAGAACTAGGTTCTGCAGGGCCTTTAAGACGGTTTCAATTACTTGAGGTCGAACCGATCATTGTTCATGACTTTGGTCCATGCCTTGACGAAATCGCTGACAAACTTGCCAGCGTTGTCGTTCTGGGCGTACACCTCTGCCAATGAGCGCAATTGCGAGTTCGATCCGAAGATCAAGTCATTGCGAGTAGCAGTCCATGCCACTTCGCCCGACTTGCGGTTGCGACCTTCAAAGGTCTCTTCGTCTTTATCCGTTGGCTTCCACTCGGTGTTGACGTCAAGAACATTGATGAAGAAATCATTTGTCAAAGTTCCTGCCCGCTTGGTGAAGACACCAGCCGATGATTGATTGTGATTTGCGCCAAGAACTCGCAAGCCTCCAACCAAGACGGTCATTTCTGGGGCCGACAGTCCAAGCAGGTTTGCCTTTTCGAGCAACAGTTGTTCTGTTGGTTGTGCGTGACCTGGCTTAAGGAAGTTGCGGAAGCCATCAAATGTCGGCTCGAGCACTGCAAAAGACTCAACGTCGGTCTGTTCTTGGGTTGCGTCACCACGACCTGGGCTGAACGGAACACTGACCTGCACGCCGGCATCTTGCGCAGCTTTTTCTACGCCGACATTTCCGCCCAGCACAATCAGGTCGGCAATTGATATGCCGGTCTCTGCGCTGAGTTTTTCGTAGATGCCAAGTGCAGTTGCAAGTTGCGATGGGTTGTTCGCTTCCCAGTTCTTTTGTGGCAGCAAACGAACTCGTGCACCGTTTGCCCCACCGCGCTTGTCAGTGTTGCGGTATGTCGATGCCGAAGCCCATGCGGTTGCAACCAACTGCGAAACACTGAGTCCTGAACCAAGGATCTTGGTCTTCGCCGATTCAATGTCTGAAGCCGATGGAGACTTTATTGGAGCCGGAACTGGATCCTGCCAAATGAGTTCTTCCTTTGGGACAAGTTTTCCGACGTAACGGGACTTTGGTCCCATGTCGCGGTGGGTGAGTTTGAACCACGCACGAGCAAACGCATCGGCAAACTTGTCGGGATTGGCGTAGAAGTCTTTGGAGATCTTCAAGTACTCCGGATCAAATTTCAAAGCCAAGTCGGCTGTGGTCATGATTGGAGCATGACTTCGTGATGGATCGTGAGCATCTGGCACACTTCCCGCCATTACGCCACCCTGTGGAATCCACTGCTTTGCACCGGCTGGGCTTGTGGTCAATTCCCACTCGTTTTCAAGAAGGATCTTGAAATAGTCGTTGTCCCATTTAACTGGGTTCGTTGTCCATGCACCTTCGATACCGCTGGTGATGGTGTCGACACCTTTTCCTGACCCCATTGAGTTGATCCAACCTAAGCCCATTGCTTGGATTGGTGCTGCTTCTGGTTCTGGGCCAACAAACTTGCCGGGGTCGCCTGCGCCGTGAGCCTTACCGAATGTGTGTCCACCGGCAACAAGTGCAACGGTTTCTTCATCATTCATGGCCATGCGTGCAAATGTTTCGCGGATGTCACGAGCTGATAAGACCGGGTCTGGATTTCCATTCGGGCCTTCGGGGTTGACATAGATCAAACCCATCTGCACTGCAGCGAGTGGGTTGTCGAGTTGACGATCGCCCTTGTAGCGCTCATCTCCGAGCCATGTTGTCTCTTCGCCCCAATAGGTTTCGTCTGCTTCGTAGACATCGGGACGTCCACCCGCAAAGCCGAAGGTTTTGAAGCCCATTGAATCGAGCGCAACGTTGCCAGCAAGAATAAACAAGTCTGCCCACGACAACTTGTTGCCGTACTTTTGCTTCACTGGCCACAACAAGCGACGGGCCTTGTCGAGGTTGCCGTTGTCCGGCCATGAATTCAATGGAGCAAAGCGTTGCATTCCAGTTCCGCCGCCACCGCGACCATCTTGAATTCGATAGGTGCCCGCAGCGTGCCAGGTCATGCGAATAAAGAATGGTCCGTAGTGGCCGTAGTCAGCTGGCCACCAATCTTGCGAGTCGGTCATCAGCGTTGTGAGATCTTGCACCACAGCGTCGAGGTCAAGCGAGGCAAATTCTTTTGCATAGTCGAAATTGGCATCCATCGGATCGCCAACCTCTGGATTGTTGTGTAATACCTTCACATTGAGTTGGTTTGGCCACCATTTGGAGTTGGTGGTACCCATGCCGTGTGCAGTTGTTGCGCCAGCACTAAATGGGCAAGCGCTTGTTGAATCACTCATGATCTTGCCTTTCGTTTTGTAGTTGTTGTTTTTCGAACATTTGAGTTTTTCGGTTGACACTTGGGGCATAGGCCCCAGTACGTCACCTCTGCTTCATCAATGCTGAAGTTGTTGTCGTCCGAAGCTTCTAAGCAGGGACGTAAACCCACTGCGCAGTCCACGTCAACAACAACACCGCAGGTTCTGCAGACGAGGTGATGATGGTTGTCGCCGACGCGATCTTCAAATAGCGCAGGGGAGTTAATGGGTTGAATGCGACGGGCAAGTCCTTTTTCGACAAGCGTGTTGAGCGTGTCGTACACCGACTGCCGGGAAATGCTTCCGAGATGATTGCGAGCTATCTCAGTTGCCTGATCGGCGGTGATGTGTGGAAAGTCGCTAATTGTTTGTAAAACGGTGAGCCGTTGGGCCGTCACATTGAGGCCATGAGACTTCAGTCGATCTTTGTAGGTATTTTGCACAAAATTGACTATATCAAACTTTGGACATAATCCAAATTTTGGTCAAAGAAATATTCTGAAACTTTCGATGAGTTCGTCGGGCGCCACGTGCATCGACCGGCGCTTGATGCGCGATGATGCCTTTCTCCCATGTCCAGCAGGAGTTCGGCATGGGCATGGCGTTATTGGTGGAGCTGGGGGGAATCGAACCCCCGTCCATCAGGCGATGAGCGTTCGTGATACGACCATTCCCGATTTCGAGACTGACGCAATCTCACCGACGGGTCGGATATTTCCTATTGCTAGAAAACCACGGCACGTCTTTGCGTGCGGTCAGCGAACTTTCTCGCGGTCAGCGTTCTTTCTAGCTGTCATCCCCCGCTTCTGTTGCCGGGCTGCGGTGGATCGGCCCCGTGCGCCATTGCTGGTCACGATGTCTCTTTACAACCTGAGAATCAGGCGGCAAGAGCGAATTGCTGGTTGGCAATTCTGTTTTTGCCCCGTTTAACGATTCTGAGCAAATCGGGTCGCACGCTCGGCCACCGGAACTCATGTCGAAACCTGTCAGCCCCAATAACGTCAATGTACTCATTACCCTACAGGCAGGGGTGGGTGATCATCCTCAGATCTTGCCTTTGCGCTGACGTCCCATTTCGCGATCAATATCGCGTTGAGCGTCTTTCTTAGCCAATGCCTGACGCTTATCGCCCTTGGTTCGGCCTTGGGCAAGAGCAAGTTCAACTTTGGCGCGACCATCTTTGAAGTACAAGCTCAACGGAATCAGCGCTAAACGTTCTTGGCCAACGCGGGCCGACAAGCGGGCGATTTCGCTGCGATTTAAGAGCAATTTTCGCGGACGATTGGGATCATGTGCCCCGACGCCGTGAGCAAATTGATATGGCGAGATATGCATACCTTCAAGCCACACTTCGCCGTTGTTGAACCGCGCATAGGTATCAACGATCTGCACATGACCTTCACGCAAACTTTTGACCTCGCTACCTTGCAGCATGATGCCGGCCTCAACGACATCCAAAATGGTGTAGTCGTGACGCGCCTTGCGGTTGCTGGCGATGAGTTTGGTGTCGGTGGCAGACATGTCGGTGTCAGGTTACGGCATGGGCGAGAAGGCGATACATGTTCGCCGATACAGTGTTCATTGTGAACGCAAGCCGCGAAGAACTTCACGTGACTCCCGAGGTCTACGACGCCATGGCGGCTTTGGCTTTGGCCGAATATCCCCTTGAGGCGTGTGGCCTCATGGCGGGCGCACCTGGGTCGAATGCGATCACTCGTTTCTTTCCGTGTCGCAATATTGATCAATCGGCTCGAATTTACACGATTGACCCCAAGGACCATTTGCGGGCCGAGCGCACCGCCGAAGACTATGGCCTCGAAATCAGGGGAGTCATGCATAGCCATACTCATACCGAGGCGTATCCGAGCCCGACCGACGTGGCGGCGGCCCCTGATCCCGATTGGCATTATCTGATCGTGACCCTCAAGCGGGAAAAGCCCGAAATGCGTACGTACCGCATCCAAGCAGGGGGAATCACCGAAGTCACACTCGAAACTCGGGTCTAATCCGACCTTGTGTTCTCATTTCGTCGTGGATTCATTACAATCCCGAGTGGCTTAGTAGGGAATTGACCCT
>CAMDER010000132.1 GCA_945896935.1 Bifidobacterium breve
GCCGGCGTCTGCCCAGCTAAGTGCATCTATGTACGAGGCGCCGACAACGATCCTGAAAATCCAACATCACCCGGTGAGCGATTTGGTTTCGTATACGAAATCAATTACCTGCGCTGCATTCACTGCGACTTGTGTGTTGAAGCTTGTCCGACTGAAGCAATTACCGAAACGAAGATGTTCGAGTTCTCATTTACAAACCGCCAAGATGCCATTTACACCAAAGCAGAACTGGTTGTTGGTGATGACGGTAAGCCACAGCAGTTGCCGTGGGAAGACTGGCGTGAAGGCGAAGACATTTTGACGTCCGGATGGTTGCGAGCAACTGCTCCATCGGGCGACGCGACCTTTGAGGGTGTCGTTGGTTGGAGTGGCGAGTTGGGTTATGGCGTTCGTGCGCCCGAGCCTGCTCAAGATCAGAAGGACGAGGCTGGCCACTGATGGAACTAGTGGTCTTTGTTTTTGCTGCCGCCATGATTTTGGTGGGCGGAATCGGAGTCGTGCTTCGCAGTCATCCAGTACACGCTGCTTTGAGTCTGATTTTGACTTTGTTTGGTGTGGCCGTGATATTTGTTTCGCAAGAAGCACATTTTCTTGCCGCCGTACAGGTCATTGTGTACGCCGGCGCCATTGTCGTGTTGTTCTTGTTCGTGATCATGCTTCTTGGCGTCGACCGCACCGAAGACATCAAGACCGAACCTTTTAAAGTCCAGCGTCCACTGGCAATCATCGTCGGACTCGGAGTGACTGGTTTGGTGACTGCAGCAGTCATTACCTCACGCGATGTCGTAGCAACTCGTGGTGCCGGAATTATCGAACCAGCGATGACCGATCCCGATTCAAATATTCGTCAACTATCGCGCAGTGTCTTTGGTGACTATGTCGTGGCGTTCGAAGTGACATCAGTACTACTCGTCGTCGCGGTTGTCGGCACGGTCTTGCTCACTCGCAAAGTGAAGCCGGCGTCAAAGGAGTCTCAGTGATGTCTGCTCTGATCGCTGCGGCGACACCAACCACGACGTGGTATTTGGTGCTGGCGGCCGTCTTGTTTGGAATTGGCACCGTGGGTGTTTTGGTTCGTCGCAACCCACTCGTGATGTTCATGTGTATTGAACTCATGTTGAATGCGGTCAACTTGTCGTTCGTGGCGCTGGCAAAGCGACTCGGCGATATTGGTGGTCAGACCACGGTGTTCTTCGTGATGGTTGTCGCCGCGGCAGAAGTTGTTGTCGGTCTCGGAATCATCGTGTCCATTATGCGTAAGCGACCTGGCGCCAACGTTGACGACATTTCGGCGTTGAAGGGCTGAGGGGTAAACGATGCTCGATCTCATTTGGTTAATCCCGGCGTTACCATTCGCTGGCTTTATTTTGATTCTGTTATTCGGTCGCCTGCTTGGTGAACCGAAGTCAGGAATTTTGGCCGCGTCAATGGTCGGCGCTTCTTTCGTCGTGACTGTCGCAGTCTTCTTTGAATTGCTTTCCAAGACAACTGAAGAACGGCATCATGTTCTCACGGCGTTCTCGTGGGTGCCGATTGGTTCATTGCATGTCGACCTAGCTTTCTTGGCTGATCCACTCAGCGTCACGATGGCATTGTTTGTCACCGGTATCGGTTCGCTGATTCATCTCTACGCAATTGGCTACATGCATGGTGACCCGAAGTTCTCGAAGTTCTTCTTGTACCTCAACTTGTTCGTGTTCTCGATGTTGATGTTGGTCATGGGTGAAAACTTGCTCGTTACCTTCCTCGGCTGGGAAGGCGTCGGTACGTGTTCATACTTCTTGATTTCTTTCTGGCATACGCGCGAAAGCGCTGCCACCGCCGGCAAGAAGGCTTTTGTCACCAACCGCGTTGGTGACTGGGGCGTCATGATGGCAATGTTCTTGGCCTTCGGTGCCACCGGAACACTGAGCTATGCCGGCATCAATCACGCCGCCGAGTCGGGTGCACTTTCTGCGGTCACTGCAACAGGTATCGCGATGATGTTGTTCATTGGTGCGTGTGGCAAGAGTGCCCAGTTGCCTTTGTACATCTGGTTACCCGATGCCATGGAAGGCCCAACACCAGTGTCGGCCCTGATCCACGCAGCAACCATGGTGACCGCTGGCGTCTTCGTGATGACTCGTATTAATCCAGTTCTTGCGATTTCCTACGATTGGGTACCAACCATCATTGCTGTCGTGGGTGTAGCGACGGCATTGTTTGCGGCAACAATCGCGGTTGCACAAACAGATATCAAGAAGGTTTTGGCTTACTCGACTGTGAGCCAACTTGGCTTCATGTTCTTGGCCATTGGTTCGGGTGCTTATGTCGCCGCGATCTTCCACATGGTGACCCATGCTTTCTTTAAGGCCTTGTTGTTCTTGGGTTCTGGTTCGGTGATTCACGGAATGCACCAAGAACAAGACATGCGCAAGATGGGTGCACTTCGGGTGCTCATGCCCGTCACTGCGCTGACGTTCATTATTGGTTGGTTGGCAATTGCTGGTGTTCCGCCATTCGCCGGATTCTGGAGCAAGGACGAAATTCTTTTGTTCGCATTTGCGAAGAGCCCAATTCTTTATGTCGTTGGCATGATTACCGCTTTGCTCACTGCGTACTACATGACTCGCCAAGTGATCATGGTCTTCTTTGGTGAAGCGCGATGGAACGACCACAGCGAAGAGCACGGCGCGCATGGTGATTTCAAGCCGCACGAAAGCCCCAAGGTGATGCTTGCGCCGCTCGTCGTGTTGGCTGGATTGTCAATTGTTGGTGGGGCCATGCAGTTGCCGTTCAGCAGCAAAACTCACTTCTTAGAAAAGTGGCTTGAACCGGTCATCGAATTTGGCGAAGCCGACATTCACAAGTCGTGGGCGTACGAAAACAAGTACATCTTGTTAGGCGTTGCCGTCATCGTTGCACTTTCTGGAATCGCTGCGTCGTACTTGGTGTACTCAAAGAAGAAGTTCGCGGCCATCGAACCCAATGTCATGGCCCAGGGTTGGTTCTACGACAAGGCCATCTCAAATTTCATGGGTGGACCGGGTCGCAAGGTTTTTGACGGAATCACTTGGGCCGACAGCACCATTGTTGATGGTGCTGTCAATGGCGTTGGCAAATTTGTTCAAGGAGCCGGCGGCGTCTTACGCAAAGGTCAGAACGGAGCGGTCCGTAGTTACGCGGCAGCCGTGGGCTTAGGCGTCGTCGCCTTGCTTGTATGGTTCTTTGTTCGAGGAGTGGTGCTGTGATGTCGTTGTTGGCCAGCGGAACGTCGGGTTCGCTACCGTTCCCAATTTTGACTGCCTTAATTTTGGTCCCAGCAGTCGGATCGATCTTGACGCTGATTAGTTCTAACCGTCGACCCGAAATCACCAAGTTGATTGCGTTGTTGACGTCGGTGTTTACCGGCGCGCTCGGATTGTGGATGCTCGCTTCATTTAAAACGGGCGAAGCCGGATATCAGTTCAGTTCACAACACCAATGGATTTCCTCATGGAATATCGGTTGGCATGTGGGTGTTGACGGGATCTCGTTGTTCCTTGTTGTCTTAACCGGCATCTTGTTCCCGTTGGTCATTGTCGGTTGCGATCCGCACCATGATGAAAAGCGTTACCTGGCCTGGATTTTGTTACTTGAAGCCGGAGTCATGGGTTCGTTCTTGAGCCTTGACTTGTTCTTGTTCTTCTTGTTCTTCGAAATCGTTCTGGTGCCGATGTATTTCTTGATCGGTGGTTGGGGTTACGACCAGCGCATCTATGCAGCAACCAAGTTCTTCTTGTACACCATGGTCGGTTCGGCCTTCATGTTGGTGGGCATCGTGACGACTGCATTGTTGGCGAAGAACGATCTTGGACATATCAGCTTTGACCTTGTTGAAATTGCCGAGGGTGCAAACTTTGCGACTAGCACTGGGCGTTGGTTGTTCTTCGCTTTCGCCATTGCCTTTGCGGTCAAGGTGCCGTTGTTCCCGTTGCACACGTGGCTGCCTGATGCCCACACTCAAGCACCTACCGGTGGTTCGGTCATTTTGGCTGGTGTGTTGTTGAAGCTTGGTACATATGGCTTGTTGCGCTTCGGTGTTTATTTGTTCCCAGAAGCTGCGTTGTGGAGTCGAGAAATCTTCTTGACTTTGGCAGTGATCGGAATCATCTGGGGTGCAGTTGCCGCCACTATGCAAAAAGACCTCAAGCGACTGGTCGCTTATTCGTCGGTTGCTCACCTCGGTTTCATCGTGCTCGGAACTTTTGCTTTCACGGCAGAAGCGATGGGTGGTGGCGTCATGCAAATGATTAACCACGGAGTTTCGACTGGCGCACTCTTCTTGTTGGTCGGCATGATCTACGAACGTCGTCACACCCGTTTGATCTCCGAACTCAAGGGCTTGCAAAAAGTTGCGCCGATCTTTGCTGCGGCTTTCATGGTCGTGATGTTGTCAAGTATCGGCGTGCCTGGACTCAACGGTTTTGTTGGTGAGTTCTTGATTTTGATTGGAAGTTTCAACACCGCACGTTGGTGGGCTGTTGTTGCAGCAACTGGCGTGATCTTGGCGGCTTTGTACTTGCTGTGGGCTTATCAACGGGTGTTCCACGGCGAACCCGACGAGGCCAATTCGACATTCCGCGAACTGCGTTTGCGGGAAGGTTTGGTGCTGTTGCCCTTTATCGGACTCATCATTTTCTGTGGTGTATATCCGAAGCCAATGCTTGATCGCATTGAACCAAGTGTGAAAGCAATCTTGGAACGCGTCGAAGAAAAAACCGGCTATGTCGCACCAGGGCCAGTTGCTGTTGAATCTCATGAAGGGGAAGAGGGCTAATGGGCGCTCAAACCGTGTCGTATCCGTCAATTGATTGGTTGGCAATTACACCACTCATCATTTTGCTGGGCGGAATGATGATCAACTTGGTGTTGGCTTCGTTAACACGTG
>CAMDER010000133.1 GCA_945896935.1 Bifidobacterium breve
GTCATCATTATGGCCACAAGTTTCTTAGTGAAATCGTGGCGCACGCCTATCAAACATCGTGAACCAAAACCAGTGCAAGAGCAGTTCTGGTATCGCTGGAGTCGCTTCATTCAACATCGTCCATGGATCTCGCTCATCGGTGGTTTAACTGTTCTCCTCATCATGACTCTTCCACTCTTTGGAATGCGGCTTGCGCTCAGCGACAATGGCAATCGCGCCGACTGGCAAACCGCTCGTCGTGCGTACGACATGCTTGCTCAAGGATTCGGCCCTGGGTTCAACGGACCACTACAACTCATTAGTGAAGTGACCCCCGAAGACGCAGCCAATCAAACAAAGCTCGATGAAATTACGGCAGCAATCGCCGCTGATCCTGATGTTGTCTTTGCATCACCTGCCAACCGACTGACACCAGAACTTATTGCGTGGCAAGTGGTTCCACGTGAATCACCACAGTCAGAAAATACTGCCGATCTTGTGCATCGCCTACGAGATGACATCTTGCCACCAGTACTTGCCGGAACCGATATCACCGTCAATGTTGGAGGCTTCACCGCCATCGGCGTTGACCTCAGTGATTACTTCGCCAAACGAATGTTTATTTTCGTTGGTGCGGTACTGCTGATGTCGTTCCTCTTGCTCATGGTGGTGTTCAGAAGTTTGCTAGTTCCGCTCAAGGCAGTCATCATGAACTTGCTCTCGATCGGTGCTTCATACGGCATCATCGTCGCCATTTTCCAGTGGGGCTATGGCGGCAGTTTGATCGGTGTTGGAAATGCCGGACCCATCGAACCTTTCATCCCGATGATGCTCTTTGCCATCGTCTTTGGACTGTCAATGGACTACGAGGTTTTTCTTCTTTCGCGCATGAAAGAAGAGTTCGACCGAACGGGCGATAACGCGACCGCTGTGGCCGACGGTTTGGCCGCCACAGCCCGCGTCATCACCGCCGCGGCCCTCATCATGGTCGCCGTTTTCGGAAGTTTTGTGGCGGGCGACGACCGCACCATCAAACTTTTTGGAATGGGTCTCGCCGTGGCCGTTCTGCTGGACGCCACACTGGTGCGAATGGTGCTTGTACCAGCGACGATGGAACTTTTGGGAGCCCGCAACTGGTGGATCCCCAAATGGCTAGATAAGGTCCTGCCTCGCATCAACATCGAGGGCAAGTCCCACCTCCCCGAAAAAGAAGTGGCTTGACAAACCTAGGCTCGATGCCGTATCGCTTTATATATATGACAACCACGACCCCCAAACCCCTCGTCATTGTTGAATCACCAGCCAAGGCCAAAACAATTGGTTCTTTGCTCGGTGCCAACTTTGACGTCCTGGCTTCGGTTGGCCATATCGCAGACCTTCCCTCTAAGGGCATGGCCGTCGATGTGGACAACCATTTCAAGCCCACCTACGAGCTGACCGAGCGCGGCGCCAAGGTGATTAAAGAATTGCGAGCCCTCGCCAAGAAGGCCAGCGCCATCTATCTGGCAACCGACGAAGACCGTGAGGGTGAGGCCATCAGTTGGCACCTCATCGAAAACCTCAAGTCGGCCATCAAGCCCGGTGTGCCCGTACACCGTGTGGTCTTTCACGAAATCACCAAGACCGCCATTGACCATGCTTTCGCAACTCCCCGAGGTCTCGATTACGGCTTGGTCGACGCCGCCGAGACCCGTCGCATCCTCGACCGCTTGTTCGGTTATGAGGTATCCCCTGTGTTGTGGCGCAAAGTGAATCGTGGATTGTCCGCAGGTCGTGTGCAAAGCCCGACCGTCCGTTTGATTGTTGAGCGTGAACGTGAGCGCATCGCTTTCGTCACAGCCGGATACTGGGGACTCGACATGGTGTCGGCCACCAGCCCATCATTCAAGGCAGCGTTACTTGAAGTTGATGGCAAGCGAGTTGCCACCGGAAAAGATTTCGACAGTTTCGGCAAAGCCAAAGCTGGTGTCGTCGTACTCACCGAAGCAGTTGCAACGTCACTTGTTGATCGACTGGCAAACGCAACCATCAATGTGCGCTCGGTTGAAGACAAGCCGTATCGCTCGTCACCCAAGCCGCCATTCATGACGAGCACCTTGCAACAAGAGGGTGGCCGCAAGTTGCGCTTGTCAGCACAACAGGTCATGCGCACTGCCCAAGGTTTGTACGAACGTGGATTCATTACATATATGCGTACCGACTCGGTGACCTTGGCCGAAGAAGCTCTCACCGAAGTTCGCGCACAGATTCGCAAAGATTATGGCGCCGACTACTTACCCGCATCACCACGTCGCTATGCGAACAAAGTCAAGAATGCGCAAGAAGCCCACGAAGCGATTCGTCCCACCTTGCCCATGCGTTCACCCGACAGCGTGATGAGTCAATTGAGCGGACCCGATCTTGCGTTGTATCGCCTTGTTTGGCAGCGCACACTCGCATCGCAAATGCCCGACGCTCAAGGTGTCACTGTGTCGATCCGCTTGGGTGGAGTCGCCGCTGCAGTTGGTGCAACAACGGCCAACGATTGCGAATTCTCGGCGAGTGGAACAACCATTACGTTCCCTGGTCACCGTCGTGCGTACGAAGAATCACGCGATGACGATGCAACTGAGACTGAGTCCGAGGCTTTGTTGCCCGTACTCAAAGTTGGCGATGCAGTGCCGGTGCTTTCTCTTGATCCAAACGGACACGAGACCTCGCCGCCTGCTCGATACACCGAAGCTTCAATTGTGAAGAAGCTTGAAGAACTTGGCATTGGCCGTCCTTCAACGTGGGCATCAATTATTCAGACGGTGCAAGACCGTGGTTACGTGTGGAAGAAAGCGCAAGCACTTGTGCCCACATGGACTGCATTCGCAGTTGTTGGTTTGCTCGAACAACATTTCACCGGCTTGGTTGATTATCAATTCACCGCCGGAGTAGAAGAAGACCTCGACGAGATTGCGCAAAAGAAATTGGCCAAAGATAAATGGCTCCACGATTTCTATTTCGGTCTCATTGCCGAGGGCCGCGAAGGCGATGCCAAAGAACTTGGCCTCAAGCGCCTCATTGAAAACAACATTGCGGGTATTGACGCAGCGGTCGTGAACTCATTCTCGATTGGTGCCGACCCCACAACGGGTGAAGTCATCATTGTGAAGCCCGGCAAGTTTGGTCCGTATGT
The DNA here is from genome assembly GCA_945896935.1 of Bifidobacterium breve. Classification (GTDB taxonomy): domain Bacteria; phylum Actinomycetota; class Acidimicrobiia; order Acidimicrobiales; family Ilumatobacteraceae; genus Casp-actino8. The sequence goes on from CAMDER010000133.1 coordinate 3,143, forward strand.
CAAGCGCGGTGACGAGAATGCTTCGGTTCCCGATTCGCTCGCACCAGATGAACTCACTCTTGAGATGGCCTTGCGTTTGTTGGCAATGCCCAAGAGCGATGAGCCCATCGGTGAATTAAGTGGCTTGCCAGTGTTTGCCAAGAACGGTCGTTTCGGTCCGTACGTTCAATGGGGCACGCAAGAAGTGCCGCCACCCGGATTTGAAAAACCAAAGATGGTCAGTCTGTTCAAGACCATGGTTCTTGATCGCATCACGATGGTTGATGCCGAGCAGTTGCTGACTCTCCCCCGCACACTTGGCGTTGACCCAGCTGACGGCGAACCGATCACTGCACAAAATGGCAAGTTCGGTCCGTACCTACAAAAGGTCAAGGACTACCGCACCATTGAAAATGAAGAGAAGTTGTTCACCATCACGCTTGACGAAGCACTTTCGATTTACGCACTCCCAAAAGTGTTTCGTCGAGGTCGCGCCGCGTCGCCTAACAGCGGACCAATGCGCGAGTTCGGCTCCGATCCTGCAAGTGGTCGTCCGGTAGTTGCTAAGGACGGCAAGTTTGGTGTGTATGTCACCGACGGCGAAGTGAATGCATCGCTCGGTAAAGGTGACCGCCTTGAGGACATGTTGCCCGAACGTGCTTACGAATTGTTGGCGGTTCGTCGCGAAGTGATGATCGAAAAGGGACTCGTGCCCGGACAGAAGAGTCCGTCGAAGCGTGGTGCACCCAAGAAGGCAGCAGCCAAGAAAACTGCTGCTCCCAAAAAAGCGGCAGCGAAGAAAGTAGCAGCAAAGAAGAAGGCCGCAGCCAAGAAGCCAGTAAAGAAGAAAGCAGCCGCTAAGGCTCCTGCGAAAAAGAAAGCCCAGAAGCCCGAAGAATGAAGACTCCGGTCTACATCGCATTCGAGGGAATCGAAGGTTGCGGTAAAACCACGCAGGCTTCACGTTTAGTTGCATCATTACAATTGCTAGATGCTGGCTCGGTCTTAACTCGCGAAACAGGTGGCACCGATATTGGTGCACGAATTCGTGAAGTGTTGCACGACACTGCCAACACTCACCTAGATCCGATCGCCGAAGCTTTGTTGATTGCGGGAGATCGTGCACAACATCGTGCCGAAGTTTTGGCTCCCGCACTTGCTGCGGGTCATCATGTCGTGAGCGACCGCAGCGTGTATTCAACGATTGCTTATCAGGGTTACGGTCGACAGTTACCGCTTGAGACCGTTCACGCTGTGAACGACTGGGCCTTGCAATCGCGCTGGCCCGACTTGGTTGTGTTGCTTGATGTTTCGCATGAACACGCGATGAGTCGACTTGCCCATCGCGACCTCGATCGTTTCGAACAAGAGAACAGCGACTTCTTTCAACGTGTTCGCGATGGCTTTCACGCAATGGCTGCCGCCGACCCTGTGCATTGGGTCGTGATTGAAGCCGTCGGTGATCCCGATGTGATTGAACAATTAGTGCGTGCAGCAGTGACCGAAATACTCGGCATCTGAAATGGCATCTTCGGTCTACGACAACGTCATTGGCCAAGAACACACGTTGGTCAAATTGCGGGCACTCGCGACTTCGGCCGCACACGCGTACCTCTTTGCCGGTCCATCTGGTTGCGGAAAAGATATTGCTGCCCGCGCTTTTGCTGCAGTCAAATTGCAAGGTTCTGAAGACAGCACCCAGCGCACCGCCGACCTGGTCATGCGCGGTATCCATGTTGATGTTCATGAAGTTGAACGTGAAGGTGCTGGCATCAGCATGGAACA
>CAMDER010000134.1 GCA_945896935.1 Bifidobacterium breve
GGAACACGAACATCATCAAAGAAAATTTCAGCAAAGCCAGTGTCGCCATCGAGTTGTGCGATTGGCCGCACTGTAATACCCGGTAAATCAAGTGGACACAAAATAAATGTCAAACCACGATGGCGTTCGGCAGTTGGATCGGTGCGAAAGATTCCGAAACACCAGTCGGCCCAGACTGCTCGGCTCGCCCAAATCTTTTGGCCGTTCAAAATCCAATCGTCGCCGTCGCGAGTTGCTTTACTGCGAATGCCAGCTAGGTCACTTCCGGCATTGGGTTCGCTCCAGGCTTGACCCCACACAATCTCTGATGAAGCCATCGACGGCAAGAACTTTTCCTTTTGTTCTTCGGTGCCAACTTCCATGATGGTTGGACCAAGTAAGAAGATGCCATTTTGGTTAACTCGACCGGGTGCTCCAGCGCGGTAGTACTCTTCTTCAAAAATCAACCACTTGATGTAATCGGCATTGCGTCCACCGTATTCAACAGGCCACGAAACAGCCGACCAGCGTCCCTCGTATAACTTCTTTTCCCAGATGCGGTGTTGAGCAAATCCGTCTTCGGTATCAAAACTGGGAAGTGGTGATGAAGGCACGTTGGCCTCGAGCCACGCCCGTGCCTCGGCGCGAAATTCAGACTCTTCACTGGTTTCATTGAGGTCCATACGGTGACGAACCTTAGTCGCAGTCTTGTAAAAATCTGACGCTGTGTCAGAAATCGTTGGTGAGGCATATTTACTGAACTTGATCCCAACTATCCTGACCTCGTGGGGGAACACAATCAGGGGGGAATTGAGTACGTCGCGGGCCTTGATGGTCTGCGCGCCCTTGCCGTGATCACCGTCATGTGCTTTCACCTCGGCTGGTCGTTCGTCCCCGGCGGTGCTTTTGGAGTGTCGCTGTTCTTCACATTGTCGGGTTATCTGATTACCCAGGTGATGTTGGCCGACCATGCTCGAGCTGGGAAAGTTGATCTCAAACGGTTCTGGTCGCGTCGTTTACGTCGACTCGCCCCTGGATCAATTGTGTGTCTGATTGCCGTTGCGGTCGTTGCGTTGTGTGGGCTACTAGAAGGAAACCGATTGCGCGGTGATTTATTTGCCGCACTTGGTTATTCAGCCAATTGGCGTTTTGCGACAGCCGGAACGACTTATGCGCAATTGTTTGAATCTGCTCCGTCGCCGGTTTTGCATTTTTGGTCATTGGCAATTGAAGAACAGTTCTATGTCGTCTTTCCGTTGCTGATGATTGTCTTGTTGCGCTGGCGCAAGATTCTCGTTCCAACGCTTGCAGTGTTGGTGGCGGCAAGCGTTGCGGCGACGGTGTTGACAAATTCGCGCAACTTGGCGTACTACGGAACGCATACCCGAGCGGCCGAAATGTTGGTTGGTGCGCTGTTGGCTTTGGTGGTTCCGGTGAGCAAACAATTACGAGGTCTTGCTGCCAAAATATTTGCTGCGGTTGGGGTTGCGGCATTTGTTGGATTCGTATTCATTGCGACACATGCCCACACGAATGACGCATGGTTATACAAAGGCGGGCTCAGCGGGTTCTCGCTGATTTCAAGTGCGCTGATTGTTGCGGTGCTTGTACCCGGGCCTATTCGATTGTTGATGTCATCTCGTCCGATGGTCGCAGTTGGTCGTATTACTTATTCTTTGTACCTTTTTCACTGGCCAGTCTTCGTGGTTCTCAATCAAGACCGAATGGGGTTTGGCGGCATTGCACTTTCGTTGGTGCGAATCGGCGTCACGTTTGCTTTTGCGAGCCTTTCAGCATGGCTCATCGAGAATCCGATTCGATTCCGCAAAGTATTACGTAACCCGATTTGGGCGGGTGTCGGGATGACCGCCGCCATGGGTGTCGCACTGATTGTGATGGCCACAGTTTCGGCAACAACGCCAATTGCCTTAGCTGGAGTTGATGCTCCAGACGAGATGGTCGAGTTTGCGGCTCCGAGCACTTCGTTAGCAGATGAAATACCTACTCGAGATCCACTGAGGGTGTTGGTCCTTGGTAGCGAACCGGTAATCGCCGACGATGTGAAAAATGCAATCGGTGATTCAATTCCCATCGTCATTGTGAGTGGAATACAACCTGGGTGCGCGATTCGGCCGAGCGCGGAAACGATTGAAGGATGTGAATCATTCACGTCAGTTGCCCAGCGACTCATCTTGCAATCAAAGCCCGATGTCGCTGTTCTTTCGGTTGGCAAAGCAGAACGAAAGTTATTGGCTGAATTAGAAGAGAATATCCTTGCCTCAACGGGTGGCGCTGTTGAAAAAGATTTAACGTTGCAGTTTCGCTTGAGTGTTGAAATTGTGAATGATATTTTGCAGCCGCTTGTTGCGATACCCGTGATCATCGTTGATTACGGCGAGGCTGATGTGTTCAGCAACGACCTTGATGATGCGGATCTGCGCCTTGATCAAGCGATCACACTTCACAAACCGTCAACTGATGAGTTGGCGCGCCAACTCATTTTGATTGATGACAAACTTCAAGGATCCGATAATCGTCCCCATGTGATGGTGATTGGTGATTCCACTTCGTACGGAATTTCCGCGTCAATTAACAACGTTGCTGGTGATCAATACAGCGTGTTGTGGGCGGGTGGACGAAATTGTCCTCTCGTCGAAGCTGAGAAAGTTCGGTGGTGGGATGGTGCTGAGTTTGATATGACCCTTTGCCCCACTTTGCATCCCGAGTGGGATAAAGCGTTTGAGACTTTTGCACCATCGATAGTGGTGATGGTCTATTCGGTTCCCGAACAGGCTGAGCAAAAGTATGTTGGGGATGAGGTCTGGTACACGATCACAGATCCTGAGTTTGTTGCGCGCCACGATGCAGCCATGCAGGAACTAGTGACTGCTTGCGACGAACGTGGAATTGCATTGCTGCTTCTGAATAGCCCCGAGATCCATGGCGGCGCTTTGGGCGGTGCACAATTCGCTCAACCCGAACGAGTTTCGGCATGGAATGCCCTGATGCAAACATGGTTGACCCGATGGCCGCAGATTCATTCGGTCGACTGGTCGAACATGGTTATGGCTGCAGAGGCGACTCCGGGCTCGTTGCGCGGTGACGGAGTGCACATGTTGCAAAGTGATCTTGACGTGGTGGTTCAGTCGGGAATCATTCCGCTGCTCGACTCAAACCGTTCGGTGAATCGGTGATGATCTGAGGTTGTTGGTTAGTCTGACGATGTGTCAGAAACCGTAACAAGTAACGCTTCCCAAGTGCCAGCGATTGAAGGCTGGTTTACGCTTGATCAAAATCCGCATCTGATTGGTGCACAGTGCACGGCTTGTGGGACCTATGTTTTCCCGCCACGTGAAGGTGCCTGCCCGAGCCCATCGTGCGATAGCGACGAGTTGACGGCAACTCCGTTTTCGCGGTTTGGCACGGTGTGGAGCTATGCCGAGAATCGGTATGCGCCGCCATTGCCGTATCGTGCGGCCGAACCATTTGAGCCGTATGCATTAGTTGCAGTGCAACTTGAAAAAGAAGGACTCATCGTTTTGGGCCAGGCTCCGAAAGGAGTTTTGGCTAAGGATCTGAAAGTTGGAATGCGGATGCAACTTGAAACTGATGTGTTGTATCGCGAGGACGGTGTGGACTACATGATTTATGTGTGGGCGCCGGCTGTTCAAGATGAAGTTGTTGGAGGCGCAAAATGAGCGATCGTGACTTAGTTGTACTGGGTGTCGGAATGCATCCGTGGGGCAAGTGGGGTCGTGACTTCACCGAATACGGAATGGTTGCAGCACGTGCCGCCTTGAAAGATGCTGGCATCGAATGGAAAGACGTGCAATACGTTGCCGGTGCCGACACCATCCGCAATGGATATCCCGGCTTTATTGCAGGTGCAACATTCGCCCAGAAAATGGGCTGGACTGGTGCTCGCGTTTCGTCCAGTTACGCGGCGTGTGCGAGTGGTGCGATGTCTCTTCAGACGGCGCGGGCCTCAATTCTTGCGGGCTTTTGCGATGTGGCAATGGTGATTGGTGCGGATACGACGCCGAAGGGATTTTTCGCTCCAGTCGGTGGTGGCGATCGTAAGAACGATCCAGACTGGTTGCGCTTCCATCTTTTAGGTGCGACGAATCCGGCGTACTTCGCTTTATTTGCTCGCCGTCGTATGGATCTGTATGGCGCGACATCTGAAGACTTTGCCCAAGTCAAAGTGAAGAACTCAATACACGGTCTCAACAATCCGTATGCGCGTTTCCGTAAAGAGAATGCAGTTGAAGATGTGTTGAATAGTCCTGTGGTGAGTGATCCGTTGCGCTTGCTCGATATTTGTGCAACATCAGATGGTGCGGCCGCGATGATCGTGACCAGTCGAGCATTTGCTGAAAAGCATCTCGGATCGTTGAAGGGCGTTCCGCGAATTAAGGCGGTTAGTACTAGTACGCCGACGTATCCGCAGACGCTTCTCGAAATGCCCGACTTTGCAACCGACTCGTCGGCTGTCGTGATGCCCCCTGCACGTGGATTCAAAGATTCCATTTGTTGGGATGCCTACGAAGAAGCTGGGGTAGGTCCAGAAGATTTGTCGATGGCCGAGGTGTATGACTTGTCGACGGCGCTCGAACTCGATTGGTACGAGCACCTGGGGTTGTGCGCGCCTGGTGAAGCTGAAGGCTTGCTGCGATCGGGTGCGACCACAATTGGTGGACGCATTCCGGTCAACCCAAGTGGTGGTTTGTCGTGCTTTGGTGAAGCGATTCCGGCTCAGGCCATTGCCCAGGTGTGCGAATTGGTGTGGCAGCTGCGAGGACAGGCCGAAGGTCGCCAGATCGACAATGCGAAGTTGGGCATCACTGCGAACCAAGGCCTGTTCGGCCACGGCTCG
>CAMDER010000135.1 GCA_945896935.1 Bifidobacterium breve
CACGGAGAGTCCGTGAACCACAATCAGTCAACGAAGTCGACGTCGACTTCGCGACCGTCTTTAGCGGCAGCAGCACGCACGAGAGTGCGAATGCTTTGTGCGGTACGACCACGACGACCGATCACTCGGCCGAGGTCTCCGGGACCAACCTTGACTTCAAGACGCAAACGATTGCGACCTTCGGTTTCGGCAACATTGACCGCATCGGGATCGTCAACAATTGAACGAACAACGTGCGTTAAAACAGCAACTGCTGTGGGGGAAGAAATTTCGTTGGGATCAGTCATGACAACTGAATCACTTAGCGCGAGCAGCAGTGAACTGTGCCCATGCGCCGGAGATTTCAAGAATCTTCTTGACGCGCTCGGTGGGCTGTGCGCCCTTCATCAACCAGGCAACAGCCTTGTCGTTGTCGAGATTGATGACCGAAGGCTCGGTGCGTGGGTTGTACTGACCCAAGATTTCGAGGAATGAACCATCACGGGCGGCGCGGCTGTCGCTCGCGATCACGCGGTAATGAGGCTGCTTGGTCTTTCCGACACGTGTAAGGCGTAACTTGACTGACATTCGGCGATAACTCCTGATTCAAGCGCCCAGAACCAGTCCAGGCAGACAGCGAAGGTTAACCCGAAAGTACCCCTTCCCCAACGCCACGAGGCAAGTCTTGGCTGGTCGGACTTAGCGTGACGGCGGAAAGCCGGGGAAACCGCCGCCAGGCGCTCCACCACCGAGAGCATCGCCAAAGCCACCGCCCTGACCAGGCAAGCCCGCCGCACCCAGACCACCAAGACCAGCCATCGATGACATCTTGCGCTTGCCCTTTTTGCCAGTGGTCATGCCACCCATGCGCTTCATCATCTTTTGCATCTCGCCAAACTGCTTGACCAGACGGTTCACCTCGGCAATTGAGCGACCGCTGCCAGTCGCGATGCGCTGGCGACGACTGCCGTTGATGATCTCGGGCTTACGACGCTCTTCTTTGGTCATCGACCGAATGATGGCTTCGACTGGCTTGAGTTCATCGTCGCCGATCTTGGCATTCTTGAGCTCTTTGGGCATTCCGGGCATCATGCCCATCAACCCGCCAAGCGGGCCCATTTTCTTGAGCGACTGCATTTGTTCTAAGAAGTCGTCGAGCGTGAAGTCGCCATCGAGCAACTTGGCGGCGGCTTCTTCGGCCGCATCTTTTTCGAACGCCTGCTCGGCTTGTTCGATGAGGGTGAGCATGTCGCCCATTCCCAAAATGCGTCCCGCCATACGATCGGGATGGAACTGTTCGAATGCGTCGAGTTTTTCACCAGTACTCGCAAAGGCAATGGGGCGACCAATGACTTCTTTAACCGACAACGCCGCACCACCGCGAGCGTCGCCATCGAGTTTCGACAAGATGACGCCATCAATTTGCAAGGTGTTATGGAAAGCTTCGGCAACGTTGACCGCGTCTTGACCAGTCATCGCGTCGATCACTAAGAACGTGTAGTTCGGCGTGATCTGATCGGAGATCTCACGGATCTGCGCCATCATTTCGTCGTCAATTGACAAACGACCAGCGGTGTCAACGATCAAAACATCTTTGCCAAGTCGACGCGCTTCGGCGAGTCCTCGAACTGCGGTGGTGACCGGATCACTTGGATCGCTGAATACCGGAACATCAATTTGACGACCAAGTGTGCGCAACTGTTCAACAGCAGCAGGACGTTGTAAGTCGGCACCAACAAGCAGCGGGTGGCGACCTTGCGACTTGAACCACTTGGCCAACTTGGCCGAGTTAGTTGTTTTACCTGAGCCCTGCAAACCAGCCATCAACACCACGGTGGGTGGACGACTGGCGTACGTGATCTTGAGGGTTTCGCCACCAAGAATGTTGGTGAGTTCTTGGTTGACAAGTTTGATGACTTGCTGACTCGGATCAAGCGCCTTTGACGACTCGATTCCGATGGCACCTTCACGAATTCGTGCAACGACGTTACGAACCACGCTGACATTGACGTCAGCTTCTAAAAGTGCGGTACGAATTTCTTTGAGAACTTCATCAACATCGGCTTCGGTCAGACGACCCTTGCCGCGAATGCGTTTGAAGATTCCGTCGAAACGATTAGAGAGGTTGTCGAACATAACAATCCTGAGGCTACCGCCCGACTTTCAGGCGGTGACGAGGTCAGCCAGGCGTAGCAGCGGTGACCTTGTCATCTTTCACCGTCAAAGTCACGCGATCGGTGCGGTAGTCCATCGTGAGGGGGAAATCTTCCCCGTCACGACTACCAACTCGAACCGACAAACCTTTGGCCTCGACTGTTTTGGTGGCCTCGGCTTCAGACATGCCCAGCACAGTGTCAGCCACATCTTGAGCGACTGACATGTCGGGGTCGACGGCCGGGTCAACTGCAGGTGCAACAGCGGTGTCAGGAACAGGGACATCAGTTGCAGGAACTGCATCAACCGCGTCAGTCACCTGCATGTACTCGTCCGGAAGCGCCGACACCGTGTAACGGCCGGCGTAACCATATTCGTCTTCAGCGGCGATGAACGTGTAGCCAGGCACGAGGTAGATCGAACCATCAGCTCCGTAGAGCGTCACGAGTTCTTCCTCAACACCAACGATTGATACTTCTTGAATTTCTGGTGCCGGTGCATCGGTGACCGGATACGTTTCTGCTACTACGTCAGAAGATGCGGGTTCGGTCGTGACAGCTGCTTCAACGTCAGACGCAACAGCAGTGTCATAGGCAACACCGCCACGAACCATTGGTCCGCCCCAATTTCCGGCCTGTTGACTATTCAAACGCTCAATTGCTGCAGCAGTTCCGATGCGAGGGTACGAAGCGCCGTCTTGAACATCAGCAAATACTCCGCTGGCCCAGGTGATTGCGGCGTCAGCGCCATAACCGATACTCCAAGACAGTGGGCTACGAACTCCGTCGATCTTGAGATAACCAGTGACACTCGCGCTCCATTCATCGGCATACGAATCAAGGATGAGATTGTTGCTCTTCACTCCGAGGGCGCTGATCGTTTTCGCAAAGAGCGCTTCGGCTTCGGCCTTGGTCGGCACATTTTCGGGAGCAACAGGTTCGGCACAAACTCCGCCATCTGGAGCGATCGTTGGTGCGGCTGGATCTATCGTTGGTGCATCGCTAGCAATTGGAGGATCGACCATCACACATCCGGATGAAGACATTGATGACTGATCCCAAGCCGGCGAATAACTCCAATAACGCATCGCGTCAGAGCCGACGTACAACGTTGCCGTTGTTCCCTCGTAGTTACCCGCCAAGTAGCCGCCACCCTGTGTTGCATCTTGGGCTACGAAATCTTTGGTGACTCCGAATGCCGCCTTGAGTGCATTCAACGAATCGGTCGAAGCATCGCCAGCAGTCAACGTGTACGAGGGTGCATCGCTGTCAAGAGCTGGCAAATCTACAGCAGCGGTGAAGTGTTGCTGATAGTTCCACATCATTTTTTCATCGGCACCGGCCATGTCAGAAGCTGCTGGAGCCGTAGATGACCAACCACCACCGTTAGCGGCGGACAAAACCAAGATGGGCGGGCCCGAGGCATCGGGGTCGTCACCACATGACGACACGGCAAAGATGGCAAAAACGGTAAGGGCGGGGACCAGAATTTTCTTCATACAACTACGACGATGCCAGATTGAGGGTTAGTTCCCAACTCATCAAGAAAATTTGGGAACTAAGTCATCTTTTTTCTGGTCACTTAGCCGGCAGTTGGTCACCCGTTGAAGAGTGCGGAGACGTATTCGTCTGGCTTGAACGGGACCAAGTCGCCAATCGTCTCTCCAAGTCCCACCAATTTGATCGGAATTCCCATCTCGGTCTCGATGGCAAACACAATGCCACCCTTGGCCGAACCATCAAGTTTGGTGAGTACGACCCCGGTGACGCCCGCCGCATCGGTGAATTCACGAGCCTGCGACAGGCCATTTTGACCAGTCGTCGCATCAATCACCAGCAGAACTTCGGTCACCTGACCGGGGTCGCGATCGGCAATTCGCCGCACCTTGCGTAATTCATCCATCAGGTTTGACTTATTCTGCAAACGGCCCGCCGTATCGCCAAGCACGAGATCAAAGCCCTTAGCTGCAGCGCGTTGAATACCGTCGAAGATGACCGAACTCGGGTCTCCACCTTCGGCGCCGCGCACCAGCTCAGCGCCTGAGCGCTCGGCCCAGGTGCCTAACTGTTCGGCTGCTGCCGCACGGAAAGTGTCACCAGCAGCAAGCACAAGTGAACGACCAAGTTGCGCCTGTTGTGCCGACACTTTGCCAATGGTCGTGGTCTTGCCAACGCCGTTCACGCCGACGAACAACCACACGTTGATGCGACCTTCGTCAAGTTGCGCAAAATTCAGTTCACGGTTGGCACCTTCTAAACGCGATGTCATTTCGCGCTGTAGCGCAACGAGCAGTTCATCAGCAGTCGTGATCTCTTTGGCCTTCACGCGACCGCGCAGCGAGTCAAGCAGTGCGTCAGTAACACCAATGCCGACGTCGGCCTTCAGCAATGCTTCTTCAAGATCGTCCCACGTTTCGTTGGTGATGCCACCACGCGCCCGCACTCCCCCAAAAACACCCGCCAATGACAACGCAGTTTTGCCCCAACGACTTTTCGGCGGCGCGGGCGTTTCAATGATTGTCTCGACAGCCTCTTCAACTATCGCGGAATCAGCGACTGGCTTTTCAGCAACTGGAGTCGATGTGATCGGCTTGACTCCAGCACCGCCACTTGAACGGCGATTCAGTACGACGACACCGAGGCCAAAGAC
>CAMDER010000136.1 GCA_945896935.1 Bifidobacterium breve
GAAGACAGCGAATACGCACTACGTATTCAAGTAAAGGATCAAGGTCGCACCGCGGACGGCAAAACTGACAACCAACCCGTTCCAGGTGTTGAAGTCACCGTTACCGATTCAACAGGTCTAGTGATTGAAACAGGAGTCACTAACTCCGAAGGTATTTTGATTATCTCAGTCCCATCACGCGCCGACTACACGGTGTCTTTAAACGAAGAGACTTTGCCGTCAGCCGAAAAACTCGATGCGAAGACTCCAGCAGTTCAAAATGTTCTCACTGATTCGTTCGTGACTAAAACCAAGGTCGTTACCTATTTCACTGGTGAGTCACAGAATGTTTCCCAATCTGGCTTCGAGCGTGTCGCTCAAAGATTTTCGGATGGAATTCGATTGGGTTTGATTTTGGCGATGTGTTCAGTGGGACTTTCTCTCATTTTTGGAACCACCGGCCTCACTAACTTCGCCCACGGCGAGATGGTGACTTTCGGTGGAGTCATGGCCTTTGTTTTTAACGTCACAGGTTTGACCTTCCTCGGCTTTTTAAGCTTCATCCCGGGTATTCGCGATGACGGAACTTTCCATATTTTTTGGGCGGCACCAATCGGCATCATTTTGGGTGGAGGTTTCGGTTGGGCATTGAATAAAGGAATCTTCGGTCCATTGCGTCGCCGTGGAGTCGGACTTGTTACTCAAATGGTTTTGACCGTTGGGTTGTCGATCGCCTTGCGAAACTTCTTTCTTTCTCGGTTCGAAGGTCGCACCCGACCTTTCGCCGATTTCTCTTTACAAAAGGCCTGGGATCTTGGCCCGATCAACATCACCCCGCGAGATTTCGTCGTCTCAGTCCTGTGCCTGATTATCTTGATCGTGACCGCACTTGGCTTACGATTCACCCGTCTTGGAAAAGCCACTCGTGCAGTTTCGGATAATCCAGACCTGGCTTCTGCAACCGGAATTGACTCCGAAAAAGTCATTCGTCTGGTTTGGATCTTGGGTGGTTGTTTAGCCGCTGCTGGTGGAATTTTCAGAGGCCTCGATGAGCAAGTGAGTTTTGATATGGGCGGACGTTTGTTGTTCTTGTTGTTCGCGGGAATCACACTTGGTGGACTCGGAAGCGCCTTCGGTGCTTTGGTCGGTGGATTCGTCATTGGAATATTGGTCGAGGTGTCGAGTTTGGTTGTGCCAACTGAGCTCAAGACTGCTCCAGCTCTAGTCATACTTATTTTGGTTCTGCTACTGAGACCCCAAGGAATTTTGGGTCGCGCACAGAGGGTTGGGTAGCCATGGATTGGAATCTCATCTTTGAAAACACCCTCAAAGGCTTCATCGGTATCAACGCGGTGTATTTCGCGATTGCCGCTTTGGGTTTGAACGTACAGTTTGGTTACACCGGACTGCTGAATTTTGGTCAAGCCGGATTCATGGCTTGTGGCGCTTACGGCTTAGGAATGACCGCTCACTATTTCGATATTTCTTTTTGGTGGGGTATCCCGATCGGAATCGTTTTCTCGGTTCTTCTCGGTCTCTTGATGGGTATACCAACATTGCGACTTCGAGCTGATTACCTTGCCATTGTCACGATCGCCAGCGCTGAGATCATCCGGTTAGTCGTGCGTTCCGTAAAATTCAAAACGTATTTCGGTGGTAGCGACGGGATTAACGGCTTTTCCGACAGTTTCCGCTCGCTAGGTAACGACTTTGGTATTGAAGAGGCTGATGAGTATGGCTTTTGGCCCTTCAAGTTCACAGGACGTGAGTTATGGACTCTCATTATTGGTTGGTTACTTGTTGCGCTGTTTGGATTCGTGGTTTATAAATTGATGAGATCGCCGTGGGGACGCGTCTTGAAGGCAATCCGCGAAGACGAAGATGCTGTGAAATCTCTCGGCAAGAATGTGTATTCGTACAAGATGCAATCACTCATTCTTGGTGGTGTGATCGGAACGGTTTCCGGAATGATCTTTGCGCTCGACCGAGGAAGCGTTCAGCCCGACAACTACAGCCGCGACCTCACCTTCTATATTTTGACGGCCCTTGTACTTGGCGGCGTTGCCAAAGTGTCGGGCTCGATTGTTGGATCAATGATGTTCTGGGGTCTGTTCACCTTTATGGACAACTTCCTTCGTCAAGTCGCCAAAGACCCAGTGAGTATCGGCAACTTCACCATCATGAAATCCACGCAAGTCGGACAACTGAACTTCATTTTGATCGGCATCACCTTGATTCTTTTGATGGTGTTTCGACCCCAGGGAGTCTTCGGAAACCGTAAGGAGATGGCGTTCGATGGACACTGAACGAACTTACGGCGAAGTTGCTACTCGAGCACGCGAATCGTTCAAGGGTGTCGAACGTATTCCAGGAGCCCGAAAACAAGATCCGATTTTGACTGCTGACAATGTTCGCCGCGAATTCGGGGGAATCATCGCGGTTGATGTTGAGCACTTCGAAGTGCAAAAAGGTTCAATCACTGCCTTGATAGGTCCTAATGGCGCAGGTAAGACAACGTTCTTTAATTTGCTCACCGGCTTTGATCAACCAAACTCGGGCCAGTGGAATTTCAACGGCAAGTCGATGAACGGGGTTGCTTCTCATCGAACAGCTGCGCTTGGCATGGTTCGAACTTTTCAACTCACCAAAAGCCTGACCAAACTTTCAGTGATCGAGAACATGCGCCTTGGCGCAACCGACCAAAAAGGCGAGAAATGGTGGAACGGATTGTTTGCGGCAGTGTGGAAGGGTCAAGAAGCTGAAATCACTGAGCGCGCTGACGAACTTCTTGCTCGGTTCAAGATGGACCACATGCGCGACGAATACGCCGGTTCACTCTCTGGTGGTCAGCGTAAGTTGCTTGAGATGGCTCGTGCACTCATGACGAATCCGACATTGGTGATGTTGGACGAACCAATGGCAGGCGTGAACCCAGCCTTGAAACAATCGTTGAATCAGCACATTCGTGGCCTTCGTGACGATGGAATGACCGTCCTGTTTGTTGAACACGACATGGATATGGTGCACGATGTTTCCGACTGGGTGATTGTTATGGCTGAAGGACGCATCATCGCTGAAGGAACTCCCGACGACATCGCCAAGAATTCTGCCGTGATTGATGCCTACTTGGGTGCTCGTCAGGGTCAATCGTTGTTGGAAGGTGAATGATGGAAGACACTGCAATCCTTCGGAGTTCGGATCTTGTTGCTGGATATATCCCCGAGGTCAATATTTTGAATGGCTGCGATGTCGTGGTCAATGCTGGGGAATTTGTTGGCATCATTGGGCCAAATGGTGCAGGAAAATCGACGTTACTCAAAGCAGTGTTGGGACAGTGCAAAGTTCGTTCGGGGACCGTGACATTGATGGGCCAAGACATTACAGGTCGTAAGGCGCACGAGTTAGTCCCGATGGGTGTTGGCTATGTGCCGCAAAACAAGAATGTCTTTCCAAGCCTGACTGTTAAAGAGAACCTAGAAATGGGTTGCTTCTTGAAGCCTTCGGTGTTTCATGATCGCTTTGATTACGTTGTCAGTCTTTTCCCAAAGCTGGGTGACCGCGCTGCACAACGTGCCGGAGCGTTATCAGGTGGGGAGAGGCAAATGGTTGCTATGGGCCGGGCTCTCATGCTTGAACCAAAAATCTTGCTTCTGGACGAACCATCTGCTGGATTGTCACCGGCGCTCCAAGATGAAGTATTTGTGCAGTGCCGAACGATCAACTCAACAGGTGTCGCCATCTTGATGGTTGAACAGAATGCTCGGCGTTGCTTGCAAGTAGTGAATCGTGGATACGTGCTTGATCAAGGTCGTAGCGCTTACACGGGAAGCGGGCGCGAACTACTCTTAGACCCCAATGTCATTGAGTTGTATCTTGGTACATTGGCGAAGTCCTCTGGCGGCTGAGTAACCCCACTTGGCACGCGAAAAGGCCCTCGGTTTCCCGAGGGCCTTTCCACTACCTCAGAACTGAGGAAACTAACTGATCACTTACCTTCGTCGAAGTTGGTTCCGAGTCCGTTACCCATGTTGCCATCGGTTCCGTACCACATCTTGACCTTTGGTCCGATTCCGCTCTCGACGGCAGTACGCAAGATGCGGCTACCTTCGTCGAACGAGACCAACACCACAGCGTCTGGATCCGCAGCCACAACTTCAGCTACTTCAGCGTCAAATGACGCAGCAGTTGGGTCGTAAGCCTTGACTCCGAGAACCGTAACACCTGCGGCCTCAAGAACATCTTTCACGACAGCGGCAATACCAACACCGTATGCGTCATCAAGGTTCATGATGTAGACCGAAGCGTTGCCGTCTTCGATGATCTGGTTGGCAACAACAGCACCCTGTAGTCCATCGGCTGGAGCGTTACGGAAGTACAAGTTGTCGTCAGCGTAATCACTGAGGGCTGGGCTGGTGTTTGCTGGGCTGAACATGGTGATTCCAGCGGCGGTGATCTTGTCAATCACGGTCAAGGTCACACCAGATGAAGCAGCACCAATGATGGCGTCAACGTCTTCGCTGATCAAACGGTCAGCGGTTGTTGAGGCGATATCGGTTGAAGTATCGCCCGAGTCACCTTGGCTGTACAGAACTTCTTTACCAAGTACACCACCAGCAACGTTGATCTCGTTGATTGCATAAACAAGACCGGCGTATTCTGGATCGCCGAGGAATGCAAGGCTGCCCGTTTCAGGAAGCAATGAACCGATCTTCAACTGGCCGTCACCGGCACGTGTTGAGGTCGTCACACCTAATTCAACA
>CAMDER010000137.1 GCA_945896935.1 Bifidobacterium breve
GGCGTTGCCAACGTTGAAGAAATTTGTGGAGCCTCGCCACGAATGCAAGGCCTTTCACTCGGGCCGGCCGACCTTGCAGCAAATCGTCGTATGAAGACAACCCGCGTTGGCGGCGGACACCCCGACTATGTCGTGCGTGACGATCCCAATCCCGAAAACCCTGACGCCCCGCGCAATACATACCAACAAGATTTGTGGCACTACACGTTGGCGCGCATGGTTGATGCTTGTGTGATGCACGGCATCTTGCCGTTCTACGGTCCCTTCGGCGACATCAAAGATGTTGTTGCCTGCGAAGATCAGTTCCGCAATGCTTACTTGCTTGGTTGCGTCGGTGCTTGGTCATTGCACCCCGCACAAATTGATATTGCGCGACGCGTGTTCAGCCCACGTCCAAGCGACGTTGCTCATGCGATGCGCGTCATCGAAGCAATGGGCGATGGAACTGGCGCCATCATGCTTGATGGCAAGATGGAAGACGATGCGTCAGTGAAGCAGTGTCGTGTCATCGTGCAATTAGCTCGCGAACTTTCTGCTCGCGATCCCGAACTCATTGCCGCTTACGGCTTCTAGTACAAACAATCACAAGGAAAATTTCATGTCAGATCTACGCCCTCGCCGTTCAGTTCTTTATATGCCTGCTGCTAACGAGCGGGCACTCGACAAGGCCAAGGGCATACCTGCCGATGCTTTGATCTTCGACCTTGAAGACGCTGTTGCCCCTGATGCAAAGCCCGATGCAAGGCGCAATGCCGTTGCGGCAACACTGAGTGGAGAATACGGAAACAAAGAAATCACAATCCGCTGTAATGGCCTTGATACGGAGTGGGGACATGAAGACTTAGTGGCAGCAGCGATGGCCAATGTTTCGGCTGTCGTGATTCCAAAGATCAATTCAGTCAAAGAAGTTGAAGCTGTTTCGTCGGCACTCGCAAGCGCTGGAGCACCCGGTTCGATGAAGATTTGGGCAATGATCGAAACTCCAACTGCCATTTTTGATGTGCGACAGATTGCCGCTCACCCTCGCGTACAAACGTTGGTGATGGGTACCAATGACTTAGCGAAAGAATTGCGGGCTACTCAAGTACGCGGCCGCGCTCCGCTGGTTCATCATCTTGCCACCGCTTTACTCGCAGCACGCGAAGCCGGAAAAGTCATCCTCGATGGCGTCTTCAACGACGTTAAAGATCTTGATGCTTTCCGTGATGAATGTGTTCAAGGCGCTCACATGGGCTTTGACGGCAAGACTCTGATTCACCCGTCACAAGTTGAAATTGCGAACGATGTGTGGGCGCCCACTGCTGACGAAGTTGATTACGCACAACGCGTGATTGCTGCGTTCGAAGAGGCAACTGCCGAAGGTCGCGGTGTTATCACTGTTGACGGTCGCATGATAGAGAACTTGCATGTTGACAATGCGCGGCGCGTACTTGCAGTGCAAGCTGCTATTGAATCATTGCGCTGACAATACGGCTGAGGCAATGGATAATCAGTTGAAGCTCATGGTTGGCGTCAGCGGCGCTCTCTTAGGTCTCATTGTTGGCGTCGGCATCGGCTTGATCGTCAACAGTGGTGGCGATGAAACGCCAATTCGGCCAGTTAGTACTTCAGTAACTGTCACCGCTACCTCGGTTCCGCGCATCATCACAACCGATGCACCAATTGCTGTTGCTCCGTGATTTATTTAGAGAGTTGTGCGGAACAGATCGAGAGTTCGCTCAAAGGAAATCTTCGCTGCATGTGAATCAAAGACATCGGGTCGAGCATCGTTGAAAAACGCGTGTTGAGTGCCCGCGTGAATATTCAAAGTGGCGTCTTTGCCAAGTGTCTTGAGTTGTGATTCAAGAGCCTTAACGGTTGCAGGTCCAGCGAAGTCATCAAACTCGGCGTATTCGCCAATCACCTTTGCTTCGAGTTTTGACCAATCGGGTTGTGCCGATGGCCACGGAATCACGCCGTAATACGGTGCCGCTGCGACAACTGCATCGGGACGTTGACAAGCCAAAACCATTGTCAGTCCACCACCCATGCAATAACCGACCACGCCGATTTTCTGATTCTTTGTTTGTGACTGCAAGAAATCAACAGCACCTGAAAGATCCTTAGCGGCTTGGGCCAAGTTGAGACCCATCATCAACTTGCCAGCACCGTCGGGTTCGGTCGATGATTCGCCGTGATACAGATCGGGTGCGAGAGCAGTAAAGCCCGCTGCCGCAAAACGATCAGCGACATCTTGAATATGGGGTACGAGTCCCCACCATTCTTGGATAACGATGACGCCTGGTCCTCCGCCATTTGCCAAGTATCCATCGCAGGTTCCGCCGTTTGACTTGAATGAAATTCGTTCGCCCATGCCCTCGACCGTAGCAACAATTCGTGCTTTGCGAATCTTCATTGTCCTGTGACAAAGCACAGTCTGTACTCCCTGCCGTGTAACGAATAGTGTGAGGTCATGACCATGACTTCCTCGGCACTCAACACGAATCCCGATAATGCACTCAAAAGCGATCGCTCGCATGTGTTTCACTCATGGTCGGCCCAAAGCCTGATTAGCCCGATCGTCGTCACCAAGGCTGAGGGCAGCCATTTCTGGGATGAATCTGGCAAGAAGTACCTCGACTTCTCGAGCCAACTCGTCAATGTCAATATCGGACATCAACACCCCAAGTTGATCGCGGCTATTCAAGAACAAGCCAGTCGTATATGCACGATCGCTCCGTACCACGCCAATGATGCGCGCAGTGAAGCTGCTCGTCTGATCACCGAACGTGCGCCTGGTGATCTCAATATGGTGTTCTTCACTAATGGCGGTGCAGAAGCAACCGAAAATGCCCTTCGTATGGCGCGCTTGCATACAGGCCGTCACAAAATTCTCACGACTTACCGCAGCTACCACGGTGCAACTGGTGGAGCGATTCAGCTCACCGGTGATCCGCGTCGTTGGCCAAGTGAGCCGGGCTTGCCAGGAGTGGTCAAGTTCTGGGGCCCGTATCCATATCGTTCGGCATTCCACAGCAGTAGCGACCTTGAAGAATCACAACGCGCGCTACAACACTTGCGTGACACCTTGATGGTTGAAGGTCCGCAAACGGTTGCCGCCATCATGCTCGAAAGTGTTGTTGGTACAAACGGAATCTTGGTTCCGCCGCCTGGCTACATGGCTGGCGTACGCGAAATCTGTGATGAATTTGGAATCGTGTTCATTGCCGACGAAGTGATGTCGGGCTTTGGTCGATGCGGTGAATGGTTCGCGATCGACAATTGGAAAGTCGCACCCGACCTCATCTGTTTCGCTAAGGGCGTGAACTCGGGTTACTTGCCGCTTGGTGGTGTCATCATCAGTGATCGCATTGCCGACACGTTCCGTGAGCGTCAGTTTCCGGGCGGACTTACCTATAGCGGACATCCTTTGGCCTGCGCTTCAGCTGTTGCCAGCATCAACATTTTTGAAGAAGAAGGCATCATCGAAAATGCGCGCCATCTTGGTCGCGACATCATCGGACCCGAACTTGAGAAGTTGAAAGCCAAGCACCCCAGCGTTGGTGATGTGCGTGGAGTTGGCGTGTTCTGGGCTATCGAATTGGTCAAGAACCGCGAGACCCGTGAGCCTTTGGTGCCGTTTAACGCGGCTGGTCCTGCCAATGCGCCGATGGTCGAATTGATTGGTGCGTGCAAGGGCAAAGGCTTGTGGCCGTTCACCCATTTCAACCGTATGCACGTGGTACCGCCGTTGACGACGAGCGATGAAGACGTGCGAGCTGGCATCGCCGTTATTGACGAAGTCCTCACCCTCGCCGACGCCCACTACACCGGCATTTAATCGCCACTTTGGAATATGCCTGCCGCTAGGCGGCAGCCATATTCCAAAGTGGGTCAATTGGTGCGGGTGGTGAGGGCGACGCCGACTAGGGCCACGCCGAGTCCCGCGACCGCTAAAACCCCCAAGCGTTCGCCAAACAACACCGAACCCTCGATAGTGCTCAGTGCCGGCGTCAAAAAGAACAAACTGCTGACCTTCACCGCCGCCTGACGTTGCAGCAACCACAACATGATCAGCACTGCCGCAATCGATAACACCACAATCGCCCATAACAACGACCACCAAAAACGGGCCGTCCACTGAACTTCAAAATGTTCAACCGAGACTGACCCGACTCCCAACACGACTGCCGATATCGCATACTGCACAGCAGTGCCACGCAACAACGGCATCGCCCCACCGCGCGAGCGCTGCAACAGTGTCCCCGCCGACATACCGACGACCGACACCACCATCGCCACAATCGCACCAGCAGTAATTCCACTGACACCCGCGTTCAGACGATCAACGACTACTGCAACCACACCGCCAAGCCCACAGCCAACACCAATCCACTGACGAGGCTTTAACGTCTCGCTCAGCAACAACAACGCGCCAACCGAAGTAATGACCGGATGCAACCCGGCAATCAATGCCGACAAACCAGATGGCAAGCCCAGGTCGGCAGCAATAAAAACTCCACCCAAGTAAACGGCGTGCATTCCTAAACCAGTGAGAAGCGCCCACTTCACTTGAACTCGCGATATTGACGGAGCATTCGTCGCAATCGCAATTACCCACAACACTGCCGCCGCAATGATCATACGCATGAACAAAAATGTCATCGGCCCCGCATCGCGTGTTCCGTAACGCGCCACGATGAAACCGGTACTCCACAACAACACAAAAATAACCGGCGCAAGTTGCCT
>CAMDER010000138.1 GCA_945896935.1 Bifidobacterium breve
GGTTCGTACCAGCGCTTATCGGTGAGTTCATCGGGCAGATACTGCTGAGGAACCCATCCGCGTGGATCATCATGAGGGTAGTCGTAACCCGTGCCATGTCCAAGGGCGGAGGCGCCTTGATAGTGAGCATCACGTAAATGCGCTGGTACCTCGCCCACTGCCCCATTCTTGATATCGGCTCGGGCACCCCAGATGGCAAGGGCTGCCCGATTGCTCTTCGGAGCGGTAGCGAGGTGAATTGCAGCATGGGCCAAATTCAGTTCGGCCTCAGGTAGTCCAACATGTTCCAAAGCATGAGCCGCAGCGACTGCGATCATGAGCGACGTAGGATCGGCAAGGCCAATATCTTCACTAGCGAATATGACCATTCGGCGCACGATGAACCGAGCATCTTCGCCCGCCTCGAGCATTCGTGCCAGATAGTAAGTCGCCGCTTGTGGATCGCTGCCGCGCAGACTTTTGATGAATGCACTGACCACGTCGTAATGATCATCGCGGCCATACCGCAATGCGCTGGTTCCGAGAGCAGCCTCAACATGTTCGACGAGTACTTGGTTTGGATGCGAAAGTGCGGCCGCTACTTCGAGAGAGGTCAACGCCTGACGACCGTCTCCCCCAGATCTTTCGGTCAGCAAGTCAACTGCATCGGGAGTTGAAGTAGTGGCTAATGCAACGAGACCCCGTTCGATCAGCGTGCGAATTGCCTCGCGAGACAGCGGCTCTAAACGAAAGAGGGTGCTACGTGAACGAAGTGGTGCATTGACTTCAAAAAATGGGTTCTCAGTAGTTGCCCCGATCAAGGTCAATAATCCGTCTTCGACGGCAGGAAGAAGGGCATCTTGTTGACTCTTCGAAAAGCGATGGATCTCATCGAGAAACAGGATCGTTCCTTGACCGTGCATGCCAAGTCGTTGGCGGGCACGTTCAATGACTTCGCGCACATCTTTCACACCAGCAGTCACGGCCGACAATTGCTCAAAAGCTCGCTTGGTTGTCCCGGCAACTGCCAAAGCCAAAGTGGTTTTTCCAGTTCCGGGTGGACCCCAAAAAATTGCGCTACTTAACTTGTCTTGTTCGACCAGACGACGAAGTGGTTTACCGACTCCGACAAGATGCTCTTGACCTACAACATCATCGATGGTGCGCGGGCGCATTCTTGCCGCCAGTGGCGATTGGGATCGAAGTTGCTCTTCGGCAGCAGCACTAAAAAGATCGCTCACGGCAAGATCCGTGAAAAAGCTCGAGCGTATGCGGCCTGACGAAACTCAACGAGATGATGCACTAGATGATGGGGGTCCATCCATTGCCAACGACTGAACTCATGATCATCTGGTTTTGGATCAATATTTTTTTCGTCAATCACACCGAACAAGAACCACTTTTGTATTTGTCCGCGTCGTTGGTCACCGTTCTTCATATTTGCCCGAATGTCGGATGGCCATTCGTAGGCAACCCATTCGGGCAATTCAAGAACCAAGGCAACATCAGAATGTGTGAGACCCGTTTCTTCAGCGAGTTCGCGCCATGCTGCGTCAAGCGGTTCTTCACCAATGTCAATGCCACCTTGTGGTAGTTGCCATGAGCCGGGAACGTCCTTGCGCTCAAAAGCCATCAAGTCGCCATTTTCCCGACGGATAACAATGACGACTCCGGCACGAAAGGATTGCGAGCTCATGTGATTGCGATCAGTCCCTAGTTCAGACCTTGGGTGGTAGAACTCTGATACCAAGCTCGTCCAGCTGTTTGTTCTCGGCGCGGGTTGGAGCGTTTGTCATCGGGTCTTGACCACTCTGCGTTTTCGGGAATGCAATGACTTCACGGATATTCTCTTCGCCAGCCAAAATAGCAACGAGGCGATCCAGTCCGAAGGCGAAACCACCATGTGGTGGTGCGCCGTACGTAAATGGCTTCAAGAAGAAACCAAACTTGCGGTTGGCTTCTTCTTCACTGATTCCGAGAGCAGTGAAAACCCGACGTTGCATTTCATGTTCGTGAATTCGTATGGAGCCCGAACCCAATTCCCAACCATTGAGAACTAGGTCGTAAGCCAATGAGCGCACTGACATCGGGTCAGTTTCGAACTTGCCAAGATCTTCGGGATGAGGCTGACAGAATGGGTGGTGACCAGGCTTAGGTTGACCGGTTTCTTTATCGACTCCAACGAACAACGGGAATTCGGTGACCCATACGTAGCGGTAAGGCCCTTGGTGAACTGGCGGACGCCCAAGATCGTTGCGCAATGTTCCGAGAACTTCGCATGTCATTGACCATTCGTCGGCGACAATCAATAGCAAGTCACCAGGCGCTGCTTGCAACGTGGAAATCAATTTGGCTTGTTCGTCAGCCGATAAGAATTTGACAACCGGTGACTCGAGAGTTCCATCGGCGGCAACTTTGAGCCACACCAAACCTTTCGCGCCAATCTTCTTGGCGCGGTCGGTCAAAGCGTCCAGCTTGTTGCGGCCGAACTCTTCGGCCTTGCCTTCAACTCTTATGCCCTTAATTGATTCGGCGCCGGTGAATGCCTTGAATTCGGTGCTCGAGAAAATCGCGGTCAACTCGGTGAGTTCCATGCCGAAACGCAAGTCGGGCTTATCAACACCAAAGCGTTCCATTGCTTCGCGCCAAGTAATGCGGGGAATCGGATCGGGTTTGATGCCAGTGACTGACTCGGCGGCTGCAATAACTGCTTCGCTAATGGCAGCCAAGACGTCGTCTTGATTAACAAAACTCATCTCAGCGTCTAATTGCATAAATTCGTATTGGCGGTCGGCACGAAGGTCTTCGTCACGCAAACAGCGGGCAATCTGATAATAACGATCGATGCCAGCGACCATCAGAAGTTGTTTAAACAACTGCGGGCTTTGTGGCAAAGCATAGAACGAACCTGGTTCTTTACGAGATGGAACCAAGAATTCGCGAGCACCTTCTGGAGTAGATGGCACCAACATGGGCGTTTCTACCTCAACGAAGCCTTGTAGTTCCATGGCAGCACGAACAGCCGAGTTGACCTTGGCGCGTGTACGAAGATTCTTTTGCATACGTTCACGGCGAATATCGATATAGCGATATTGCAAACGCACATTTTCGTCAACGTCGTCGGCGCGAGCATCAACTGGAAAAGGTGGCGGCTCGGCTGCTCGAAGTACCTCAACGACACATTCACCAATTTCAACTGCGCCCGTGCTCAAGTTTGAATTGACTGTTCCTTCGGGTCGCGGGCGAACCACACCGGTGATCTTGACGACATATTCGCTTCGAACATCGACCGCGTTGTCAATGACGCACTGGATAATTCCTGAGTGATCACGAAGATCAACAAAAGCCAACTTGTCACCATGTTCACGCCGCTTGGCGACCCAGCCACAAACAGTCACCGATTGTGAAACATCGCTGGTTCCGACCTCCCCACACATATGGGTGCGCATAGAAGTCTGTCGTTTTGAAATAGTCATAAGAGTGCTTTCATTATTGAGGGGATTAATTCACTGCGAGAAATTGTTGATTGTTGCTCGTCGCCGCGTAGTGGTCGTAAGACGAACGACTGTGCTGAGACTTCATCTGTGCCAATAATAATGGCGATACGCGCACCACTCTTGTCAGCGGCTTTCATTTGACTTTTCATACTCTTATTCTCATAAGAGCGGTCGGTCGAAATGCCTGCATCTCTGAGTTGTTGTGTGATGATCAGTGCCTCGAGGCCGCCAGCAGTGTCGACCACAAACACATCAACAGGCGACGGACTCGGAGCGAAAACTCCTTCATCGTCGCAAGCAATCAAGGTTCGGTCAAGACCGAGAGCGAAACCGATTCCGCCCGTTGAGGGTCCACCTAGGTCTTCAACTAAGCCGTCGTAACGTCCGCCGCCACCAATGGCATTTTGCGCCGAATCGAGCGTTCCCCCGACGAATTCAAAAGTCGTATGCCGGTAGTAGTCGAGGCCTCGGACTAATTTTTCATTCACTGTGAACGGAATATTGAGAGCCCGTAAACCAGATTGAACCGTTTCGAAATGTAAACGAGCATCGTCACTGTAGAAATCAGAAATTTTTGGGGCACCAGCGATGACTTCGTTATCTTCAGGACGCTTTGAGTCAAGAACGCGTAACGCATTTTTTGCGAGTGTGGTTTTGCTGGCGTCAGAAAGACGAACAATGTTGTCGGTGAAGTACGTCTGCAAAGCCGCAACGAAGTTCTGTCTGTTTTCTGGTTCACCGAGACTATTGAGATGGAGTTGCACTTGTTGCAAACCAAGACGTTTGAAAAAGCTCCAACCTAAGGAAATGACTTCAACATCTAGATATGGGTCATTGGCGCCGAGGACTTCAATGCCGACTTGATCAAACTGTCGGTAACGGCCTCGTTGTGGTCGTTCGTAACGAAAGTTCGGTCCCGAGTACCAGACCTTCCAAGGAGTCGCTGGACGGTGCTGCACAAAGGCTCGGCACACACTGGCGGTTTGTTCGGGCCGAAGTGCTACATGACGATCGCCTTTGTCGACGAAGTCGTACATCTCTTTTGTGACGATGTCGGTGGCTTCGCCAACCCGATGGAAAACACCGATGTCTTCGAGGAGTGGAGGAATAATTTGGCCGTACCCAGCCGCGGTCACGGTTTCGGCGAAAGCAGCCACGAACCGCCGCCAACGGGCAGATTCGGGAGGAAGGATGTCACGCATCCCTGGGCTGGTTTGGAACTCGGGCACAAGTACTCAGGATAGCGG
>CAMDER010000139.1 GCA_945896935.1 Bifidobacterium breve
GAACACGCCGACATCTCAACTGGCGGAATTGGCAAAGACAACGACTGGACACTCACCATTGTTCGCACCGAACTTGGCGAAGAAGTCATCTCGCGCATGATCAGTGATGGCGTCATCGAATCGCGTCCGGCTCAAGAAGACGAAGTGGCAATGAAGTTGTTGCGCACACTCAGCATTGTGAGTCGTCGTCGTTGGCCAGAGTGGGCCGAGAAGTCAGTTTCGGTTGGCGTACCGCCACCGAAGAAAAAAGCTGACGGCACTGCCCCCGCCGCCCACTGACCAGTTTTAATCAGCCAAGAGTGGGGTTTTGTTGCGTAGCTGCTCGTTGCATGCGCTCAACTGGCGCCTGACGGAAATCGGGATGCGTCAAGATCCAAAACTGGTTAGCCACAACCGCGTCATGAACTTGTTGCGCAACGTCACTCGCCGGTATTCCACCTTCGACGCCAGCCTTCAACATTTCATTCATCATTGAACCAATCGGATCGGTTGGATCTGGCGGTTGGGCGCCAAGTCGTTCGCTCCATTTGATATCGGTCGTCAAGCTGGTCTTCACGAATCCTGGACACAGCACACTGCAACTCACGCCCGAACCTTTTGCTTCGAGTTCAAGAAATAATCCTTCACTCATCGCGACCACTGCGTGCTTGGTTGCGTTGTACGGACCAAAACCTGGCATCGCAATGAGTCCAGCCATTGAAGCCGTATTGACAATGTGTCCTTCGTTTTGATCAAGCATGATCGGCAAGAACGAGCGGATGCCATGCACGACTCCGTACAAGTTGATGTTGATGACCCAGTCCCACACGCTCATCGGTCCGGTCCATTGATCGCCCACACCAGCGACGCCTGCGTTGTTACACAACACATGGGCCGCGCCATATTTCTCGAGTGTTTTGCGTGCTAGTTCTTCAACACTCTCGCCTAATGACACATCTACTGTGACCGGGAAAACGTCAGCACCATTTTCGGTGAGCTCGGCTTCAACATTGCGCAACTTGACCTCGTCAACATCGGCCAAAACGATCTTCATTCCCGCCGCAATGAAACGGTCGGTCATGGCGCGCCCAATTCCGCTCGCCGCACCAGTGATAACTGCCACCTTGCCCTGTAGATCTTTCATAAATCCCCTTTAAATCGTCAACCCTAGATAGGCATCAACCCTAGGCGAGGCGTAGCGTCTACGTCGTGGGCTACCGCTATTTATGGACACCTCTTGAACTCGGGCCAGTGACGACCCGCAACCGCATTGTCTTTAGCGCCCACCTCACTAACTACGCCCGCGATGGCAAGCCCACCGAGCAACACGCCGACTACTACGCCGCCCGTGCCGCCGGCGGTACCGGACTTATCATTACTGAAGAGCACAGCACCCACCCCACCGACTGGCCGTACGAGAAACTCATTCATGGTTTTCATCGCGAGGTGATCCCTGGCTACAAGCGCATCACTGATGCAGTTCATCGTCATCGCGTGCCAATTTTTGCCCAGATCAATCACAACGGTGGTCAGGCCAGCAGCATGTTCAGTCGCCTTCCCGTGTGGGCACCGTCGGCAGTTGCCGATCCGTTGTTCCGCGAAGTGCCCAAGGCCGTCACACACGCCGAAATTGACGAGATCATTGCGGGTTATGTCACTGTTGCCGAACACTGTGCCGAAGGTGGATTTGACGGCGTTGAACTGCAGTGCAGTCACTCATCGATCGTTCGAGGATTTTTGTCGCCCGCTACTAATCGCCGTACCGATGAATACGGCGGTTCGCTCGCTAATCGGGCGCGCATTCTTGTTGAGATTGTTGCCGCAGTTCGCAATGTCATCGGCAATCGCTTGGCTTTAGGCGTTCGCTTATGTGGTGACGAATTCATTGATGGCGGAACAATGATTGATGAAGCAGTCGAAGTCGCCAAAATTGTTGAAGCCACCGGCCAAGTTGATTACATCAATACTTCAATTGGTGTTGCAACTGCCAGCTTGTTCATGATTGAAGCCAGCATGCATATTCCACCGGGATACGCCATGTTTATTTCGAGCGCGATTCGTAAAGCGGTTGATCTTCCTGTTGTTGGTGTGGGCCGTTTCAAAGATCCATTACAAGCCGAGCGCGCATTAGCCGAAGGTCAATGCGATTTGGTTGGCATTGTGCGTGGACAAATCGCCGACGCAGATTTTGCCATCAAGGCTCGTGCAGGTTCGACTGACGAAATTCGTTTGTGTTTGAGTTGCAATCAAGAATGTGTTGGACGCATGGGACTCAACCGCTGGCTCGGTTGTATCGAGAACCCACGTACTGGACGCGAAAACGAATGGCGAGTCGATAATCACTTAGCGATTACTTCGAAGCCCAAGAAGGTCATGATTGCTGGTGCTGGCCCAGCCGGATTGCAAGCTGCAATTGCTGCTGCGCGCAAAGGTCACCAAGTCACGGTGTATGAAAAAGAACCCGTCGCCGGTGGTCAAGTGCGCATCGCCGCAAGTGTGCCGAACCGGGCCGAATTTGGCGACATGATTCGTAATCAACTCGCCGAGTGCAATCGTCTCGGAGTTTCATTTGTTTATGGCTCGGGTGTGTGGCCAGGTTTAGTTGAAGAACTCAAGCCCGATCACGTGATTGTTGCAACTGGCGCCGAACCATCGCGACCATGGTGGGTGGCCGATGCCAGCACTGACGAATCTGCAAATCGCGTATGTGATGTACGGGCAATTCTTGACGGGTCGGCACTCATGGGTGGACCACAATCTGGTGATTCAGTTGTGGTGATTGACGAAATCGGATTTCATCACGCCACATCAACTGCCGAAGTCTTGGCTGATCGTGGCTGCAACGTTGAAATCGTGACCCCAGGCATGGTCGTTGGGCAAGATCTTGGCATCACGCTCGATATGGAGAACTGGTGGATGCGCGCTGGAGCAAAAGGCATCGTGCAATCAACCGACTTAGTTCCCATGGGATTTGCGCAGGGTGAACTCACGTTGTTGCATCACCCAACTGGCGCCAACCAAACACGCCGACCTGATTGGGTTGTGCTTGCTGTTCCGCCGAGCCCAGTTGAGTGGTTGTACAACGACCTCAAGAATGCCGGCGTGAGTGTTGAACGCGTTGGTGACTGTGTCGCACCTCGCCGCGCGCATGCCGCTGTCGTCGAAGGCGAACGTGCCGGTTCAACGATCTAATCAATCAGCGAACATTCATTTGTGAACATTAGGTAAATAAGGCTGTTTTCGCCGTACACAAAAATTGTTCATAGCGGCTCTGTTACTAATCTTTTAAGCACATCATGGCGAAGTGGCGAAGAATTCAGAAGAGGCGGAACGTACTCACGTATTTGCCTCTTTTGTTATGCCTCATCGGCTTGAACTCTGCATTTTTTGATCGTGCATCGGCTGACACCAGTGACACATCACTTGACAGTGAGTACTTATTGCAACAGGGTTCGATTTCTATGGGTCCGTATCAACAGTGTGCGCTCACCAGTACCCGCGGCCTTCAGTGCAAGGGGTACGGGCCTGGTGGACGAATTGGCGACGGGACCGAGATCGATCGTCCGTCATTTGTCGATGTCGTCGGCCTAACGAGCAATGTCCGTTCGATTTCAGCTGGGGCTGGCTCAACGTGTGCTGTCACAATCGCCGGCGGTGCCAAATGTTGGGGCAGCGGCGTTGGCGGCGGCGTACCAAATAACTACTCGCTCATTCCAGTCGACGTTCCAGGAGCAACAACTGGCGTTCAAAGTGTTGAAGTTGGAGAATCCGGGGCAACATGTTTTTTGATGACCGCAGGAACCGTCAAATGCATGGGCGACAACCGTTGGGGAACACTTGGTGACGGGACTCAAGTCGGCTCAGACACACTCGTCGACGTTGTCGGTCTAGGTGGCCCTGTTGCCTCAATCAACTCAGCAAGTGAAACAACATGTGCTGTCATGAAATCTGGTGTGTTGAAGTGTTGGGGCTATGTCGGCTTTGGTAAGGCTGGCGACGGTACTTGGGACGGAGGAAACTCCAATGCACCTTTTTGGGCTGCTCCTACTGCGATTCCCGGAATGACTTCGATCGCTTCAGTCGCCGGAACATATAAGACAATCTGCGCAGTCAATACCGATGGTGGCGTGAAATGTTGGGGAAGCAGCGAACGCGGAACTTTAGGTAACGGGCAAAATTGGGGAAGCCCTACTCCCGTGCAGGTCACAGGTCTCACGAGTGGCGTCATCGCGTTAACCGGTGGCACCGAACACTATTGCGCACTGCTTGATACCAATGACGTGAAGTGTTGGGGACGCAACACTGAAGGCCAACTCGGAACAGGAAGTGCAAGTGGTCCGGTAACCGTGCCCACTTCTGTTGTGGGACTTTCAGGAACCATTACTGCCATTGCTGCTGGGCCATACACCACATGCGCGCTCAATTCAATCGGTGAACTTCGTTGCTGGGGATCTGTTCCAACACTTGTCGGTGGATTTACCGGCGTGCTCACAACTGTTCGCACGATCTCGCCCGGCGCGAACAGCATGTTGCATGGTTGGTATCCATCAAGTTTTTCGCCGACATATAATGCGTCTCTCACCCTTGGTCTTCGACTGACAACATCTGAAAGCGGATACGTCACCAAGGTTCTCTTCGCTAAAGATCTTGCCAACACTGGTCCTCATACTGGGACCGTATGGGGTGCTGGCGGGAACGTGCTCGCACAAAAGGCTTTTATCAATGAAACT
>CAMDER010000140.1 GCA_945896935.1 Bifidobacterium breve
TCACAAGAAATACCAAAAGTATTTATTTGGTATTTCCCTTTTGAGAATTGCTGACCAGAGACAACTTCGGCCTTGGTAACTTCAAATATTCCACATGACGGAGTCTGGGGGCCGCCACCGCCTGGGTTCGCTGTGCTCGATGCCGGTGACGTCAACGTACTGACAGTTGGAGCAGCCAACGTCGTATCAGATCCGCCCAGTGCTGAATTAGGAACTGAAATAGTTTCGTCAGACACCAATCCGACTTCTGATGTTGTCGCGCCACTACCGACGCATCCGCTCGATAAAGTCGCAACAATTACTAGCCCGATGACACCAATGAGAGCCCCAGCGCTTGAGCGACGTGTGCACCAATAATTCACAATTTCAATGTGTCACCTGGAAGTAAAGATTGGGTAAGAATCAGTGCCAAAACGAAAGATAATCGTCCATAATCGCCCGCTACTGGCGCCACTTCGCGGCTTGGCTACGCAACCAACCCGATTCCCAAAAACTCACATCTCCACCCTGAGCCAATAAGACTTCATGGGCTGAAATGCGTTGCGAAATTCGCCGACACACCTCACGTCATTTAGATAGAGGTTACTAACGCCGACCCACAGTCACAGAACACATCGGCCGTCCGAAACCCACCGACACTCGCAATCTCTCGACTTCGCTGAAGATTAAGCCTTAAGGAGAATATTGGGGATTCGAAACACTCTCTGTGAGCCAAAAGTCGTAGATTTAGGCAATGAGTATTGATCTTGACGGACGACCAATGAAGAAACATGCTGTTGTCATCGGCGCTGGCTTTGGTGGCTTGGCCTGCGCTAAAAAGTTACGTGAGTTGGACTCCTACTCGGTCACGCTCATTGACCGTAATCCTTATCAATTATTCTCGCCGCTTCTGTATCAAGTAGCCACAGCATCGCTACCAGAAGATGACATTGCATTTCCGGTTCGCACGGCGTACAAAGATGTGCAATTTGTCCGTGCTGAAGTTACAAATATCGATGCAACCAGAAAAGAACTGACATTGTCAAATGGAAAAATAATTTCATACGATGATTTGATTCTTGCAGTTGGCTCAGAAGGCACAACATTTGGAATACCAGGTGTTGCAGAAAATGCATTTCAAATGAAGTCGGTCGGTGATGCCCGTGAGATTCGACATTCATTGTTGAGTGCATACGAGAGTGTCGAAGACGGATTATTACCTCTAGAAAGTTTGAACGTTGTCATTGTTGGTGGTGGCCCAACTGGTGTCGAGCTTGCTGGAGCAGTCAAGGAACTACAGCATGAAATTCATCGTGAGTTTGAACACATCGCACCAAAAGCAACCGTCACACTTCTTGAAGCGGGCCCTCGGGTATTGCCAACCTTCCATCCGCACTCGAGCAAATATGCGCTCAAAACACTCACCAAAATGGGTGTGCACGTTCAAGTTGATGCCGCCGTTGTTGAGGCGACGCCCCACTCGCTGCGACTTGCAGATGGTAGTGAGATCGTGGCTGGCACCCGAATTTGGGCGGCAGGTGTTGTTGCGCCCCCACATTGGAAATTTCTTGGGGAAACCGACCGTGGAAATCGAATCAAAGTGAATTCACATTTGCAAATCAGTGATTCAATTTGGATTGTTGGTGATGTCGCGAGTTTCCCCGATAGTGAAGGGCGTCCACTTCCGATGGTTGCACCGGTGGCAATTCAGCAAGGAAAGCATGTCGCGCGCCAGATTCGGCGACGCGAGTCAAGTAAACCTCTTGAAGTTTTCAAATATCGTGACAAGGGCCAAATGGCGACTATTGGTCGTCGAAAAGCTGTTGTTGAGATGCGTTCATGGTTGAGGTTTCAAGGCTCGCTCGCTTGGCTGACCTGGCTTGCTCTGCATCTCGCATACTTATCAGGCGGTCGCAACCGAACCAGTATTTTTGCTGACTGGATCTGGAACTACCTTGTCTGGACGCCACGCCGAACAATCATTGATTAAAGGCTTCCACATCACTGGTGAACACTTCTCAAATAGGCAGATATTTGCGATTTCTGACAAACTCAGATTCTCACTATCAAGGTCGACTCGGGGTCCTGAATGATCAATCCGCGAAGCGTGGTTCTAGAACATGAGGCGTTCAACGCACTCACCCAAATTTTGGGCATCATGCTTGATCAAATGTTTGATGTCGAGTCTCGGGCAGTGTGGGAAGTTGAAGATGTGATTGATCTAGAAGCACGTCTGAGTGAGTCAGCAGAGGGATCACCTATCACCTTGGGAATTGATGATGTAGCACTTCTTTTGCAAGGTATGGCTTTCACCGAGGTCATGTCTGAGGATCTGCCCTGGATTGACACAGTTCGTTGGGTCACCGATTTTGTGACGGCCGAACTGCGCCAATATTGGACTGAGGACGAATGGCGCGAATTTGCGCAGTAACTAGCGGACTGTGTTCGCTGTGCTCGATGCCGGCGATGTCAACGTACCCATAGTTGGAATAGCCACAGATAATCGTCCCAAATCGCCCGCTACTGGCGCCACTTCGCGGCTTGGCTACGCAACCAACCCGATTCCCAAAAACTCACATCTCCACCCTGCGCCAATAAGGCTTCATGGGCTACAACCATGACCTTGGCTGCACCCACATGATCGGGCTCAACCTGCAGGATTGCTTCGGCCATGTATATCGCCAAAACTGGCTGCCCCGAAGCAACCAGAGTCGCGGCCCGCTCGCAGGCAGCCTCAACTCCGGCAACTCGCACCAACTCGCTCATCGCCTCAACTGGCGCGACCGCATACAACTCGGTAGACGACTGCAGATGAAACCACCCCATGTAGGTTTCCCAAATCGTCCGCACTCCCCATGCAACTTTGCCGTATCCCTGACCAACACGCAGATCGGCAGGCAGGTTGATCTCATTCATCAGCGTGTAAATATCCACTCCCGCATTCATGCCCTCGAGAGTTTTGCGATGAACATAATCCACGGCTCCGTGCAACCGTTCTAAACAAGCGTCAACTAATTCGGTCCCCACAATGGGTAAATGCCGACCGGGAATAATCATCTGCGGTCGCAAAGCGCGCAATTTATTGACTGTCGCCAAATATGGCTCAACAAAGCGATAACGATCACCGCGCAAGGTATTGAGGTTTGGGAAGTGCGGAAACAGTGGTCCGAGCAGATTAGAAATCAGTGCTGTCTTGCTCTGCGGTAAAAACACAATCATTGAATCAATAGTTTCGCCCGTCGCCGCTATTAACTGAACTTGCAAATTTCCCACAACGAACTCATAGACATCTTCGAAGAGCACGTCGGGTACGGGCTTATCCTGACGCATCGGAACACCAGGATTTTTTTGCGCAATTCGCTGTGCCGCGGCTCCTGACACGTCAAACCACACTTGCGCAGTCTGATAACGGAGATTCGCAATGCGCGCATCATCTTGTTGACACGCTGGATTACTGGCCTGAGCAATATAAATAGTTTCCGGCTCACGAAATAATCCGACGCCACCCACATGATCAACGTGTGCTTGCGTCGTCAATATATGTGTCGTGGGTCCCGGACAAATCGCATCAAAGACGGCTTTGTGATGCACCGCCTCATAGCCCATCCCCGTATTGACGATGATGCGTCCGGCATCATGAACAATCATGTACGCCGCAGTCGCCCCATTTGAACGAAAAATATTCGGCGCAACCTCATACGCCACATCTTCGTAATTGGGTTGTAGTAATTCTTTTCCGGGTCGAGTGTCAATCAAATGATCGACTTGTTGTTGAATCTCGCTACTGGCCATCTCATCTCACCTCGGTACTGACGTTGAACTTGTTGATGTATCCACTGAACCGCTCGCGAATCTCGGACGGTTGGCGATCAAAATCGGCCCGCACGTCATACACCACGGTGGACTGTCCGTCACGCGAACGAGTCCTCAGGCTGTCTTCGATACTTTGCGATGCTCGCTCGTTCAAAGAGTGTCCAGCGAAATCAAAGACACGCTGAATCGTCGCCCGGTCATCAGCCATGAATTCCTCAAAGCGCACATCAATGCGTTGGTCTTGCGGAATGAGGTGGACATCGCGCACGGCAGCCGTCAACAATTTTTCAATTCTGTCGGTCCAGTAATCGATATACCAACCAGGATCAATCGTGCGGTACGCCATACGCGCGGCATACGTCATCATCGTGGCTGCCGATTGAATGACCGACACTGGGTCACGATGAGTCATCACGACAGTCGCATCAGGAAAGGTCTTCATCAACGGACCGATTTGTTCAAAGTGTTGTGGTGACTTCAAAATCCATCGATCTCTCGGGCGTAAAAAAGTCATGACTTTGAGCATCGTATGCATGTAGTCATAATGTGGCTGCTGATCTTGCGAGAGGTAATAATCGCGCCACTGCGGGCAGCGCGCCACCCACTCTAAGTTGTATGAAGAAAAGTCAGGCAACATCAATTCAATTTCCTCGTGCACATGATCTGGGTCCATGGGATGCATCAACGCAATGTGCGGTGTCACCATTTGCATTTGTTCCCACTCTTTTGCACAACGTGCATAGCGCAGATCAACGCCCTGAGCGTCGGCATCTTCGCCCGCCATAGGTATCGGCTCATAACTTTCCCATAACGGCATCGAGCGCAGACGATCATCGGCTGATAAAACGTTCAACAGATGAGTAGTCCCCGTTCTTGG
>CAMDER010000141.1 GCA_945896935.1 Bifidobacterium breve
GATTCGGCTTCACATTCAAAATCTTGGTCGGCGCGGGCTATTGCACGGGCCTGTTGAACGAGTATGCGAGATCGTTCAGGTTCGGTTGCCTCGTGCGTTCGGGCGAGGTCGAGCAACAAGCGAGCCGAGTGATGCGACTGGCGCACGACCTCGGTGTTGTTGGCTTGAACCTTTGTCACGAATTGCTCCCCAAGACTGATGTACCTCAGTCTTTTCGGTCAAAATTGCGCCAACCTTGAATAAGTCAGCGAACTTTCTGCAATTTCGGGCATGATTCATAAGGCGAACACCCTGTCGCCGACCCCCAGGAAGACCGACGGCCCATGCCTCCAAGTTGGAAAGAGAACGAAAGACGAGGTCAGAGGGCAAAAAGACGCCGCGACTTCGATCGCGCCGCGCTCTACGCCTTCGTTCCGGTGCTGGCGATTTCACCCGTATGGGTATTGGCCGTCACCATTTTCTGGCTCCCAGTCACCTGGATCACGGGCATCACTTTGTGGAAAGTGCTGCTTGGGTACCTAGTAGCTGGATTGGTTCTGTTCATCCCGGCCTTTCAGCGGCGAGTTCTCACGTTGTTAATGGGCGCCCGCAAACCAACGTCACGCGAAGCCCCCAAACTGCAAAAAGCCTTCAACGAGGTCACCCAGGCCTGGCATCTACGTCACCGACATTTTGTTGTCGGCGTTGTCGATGACAAAGATCTCAATGCCTTCGCGAGTGGCGGTCATTTGGTGATCGTTACTTCATTCGCCACTCAAGAACTCAACCACGATGAACTGTGCGGGGTTCTTGCCCACGAGCTCTGCCACCATCTTGGTTCACACACACTCGCCTTGACCATTGGCCAGTGGCTCACTTTGCCGGTGTACTTACTTGAACGCATTGGTGCCTTTATGCACAATGTTTCGAAAGCCGCAACGCAAACTTTTGCGGGAAGTTCTCAATCGGCCCGACTGCTTGGCCAGACCATCGCTCTCATCTTCAACGCGTTCTCTTGGTTTTTTCGTGCTGGGTATTCAATGATGCGCTATCTCGGAAATTCAGTTGGTCGGTCGGCAGAATTTCAAGCCGATCAACGCGTTGTGCGTATGGGATACGGACGACAATTATCTGCGGCTCTCAAAAAGACCGTCGGACCGCGCGATGTGAGTTCATCTCACCCACCGGCGCGCACCCGTATCGCTCGCATTGAAGCATCGCTGCGTCCAGACAACTGGAAACATCCATCAACTGGCCTCAAGTAATCAACTGCACTGCAACGACCCCCTCATGATGTGTCGCAAGTCCCCTGATGGCAGTGTTTAGTTGCCGTGTAATCAGGCGCAAGACCAGGGTCACGGATATCGTCATAACTGATGTCTGCGACACCCAACCAACCCGTCGATTCACCGTTCCTCGCAGCAGCGAACGGTCACAAACATCTGCATACCCCGGTTTGGTTCATGCGCCAGGCTGGCCGCAGCCTTCCTGAGTACAAAGCAATTCGGGGAAGCGGAAGCATTCTTGAAGCCATCAAACAACCAGTCCTCTCGGCCGAGATCACTTTGCAGCCGTTTCTTCGGTACGGGGTTGACGCTGCAGTGCTCTACAGCGACATTGTTGTTCCGCCACATGCCGTTGGTTTCGGTATTGACGTTGCACCCGGAACCGGCCCTGTTGCCGAAATTCCATTTCGTTCGCTTGACGATTTAAAGCGGTTACGTCCACTTGAAGCCGATGATGTTTCATACGTCATTGAAACCGTCAAACTTCTTGTTGCCGAATTACCAACTTCGGTACCGCTGCTCGCATTTGCCGGCGCACCTTTCACTGTGGCGAGTTACCTCATCGAAGGTCGCCCGTCACGCACGTACCAAAACACCAAGCGCATGATTCATCTTGAGCCCGAACTCTGGCACCAACTCATGGATCGTCTCGTTCAACATTCAGTGACTTTTATTGATGCTCAACTTTCGGCTGGCGCTCGGGCATTTCAATTATTCGACTCATGGGCTGGATCACTTTCAAACGCCGATTACCGCGAGTTTGTGTTGCCTCACAGCAAGAAGGTCTTTGACCAACTTCGCGAACTCCATCCAGAGGTTTCCGGAATTCATTTCGGAATCGGCTGCGATCACTTACTCGAATCCATGCACGAGGCTGGTCCAAAAATCATGGGCCTTGATTGGAGAACTCCAATTCAGTCGGCACGCAAACGTATGGGCGCAGACCTCGTCGTACAGGGCAATCTCGACCCCGCCCTCGTTTTGGCAGGCTCGCAGGCAGCGCTTGAAGGCGCCGAAAAAGTTCTTGATGACAATGCCAATCATCCAGGGCACATTTTTAACCTTGGTCATGGCGTCGACCCAACAACCGATCCTGCAGTTCTTGAAGATGTTGTCGCATTTGTTCACGAAAAGACACGAGTAGAAAAATCATGACCCAAAAAACTGCAGTTCTATTAATGGCCTACGGCACACCGCGTACACCCGCCGAAATTGAGCCGTATTACACCGACATTCGACGCGGCCGCGCTCCCACTCCAGAACAGCTAGCCGATTTAATCGCGCGTTACGACGCCATTGGCGGCATCTCTCCCCTGGCCGCTCGCACTGAAGCGCAACGTGATGCACTGCAAAGCGCACTCGACGCGGTCGCCCCAGACACATACGAAGTTGTCCTTGGCCTCAAGCACGCGGCACCCATGATTGAAACTGCAGTCAACGATTTGGCAGCCCGCGGTTTTCAACACATCATTGGATTGGTGCTGGCCCCGCACTACTCGTCGTTTTCAATCGGTCAATACATGGGCCGCGCACGGGCCGCCGCTGAACCGCATGGCCTCACAGTGACTTCAATTGATTCTTGGGCAACCGAACCCGCTTTCATCGAGTTCTTGGCCGCCGATTTACGCACCCGCCTGTCCGCCATGCCCGAAAATACAAAAGTGCTTTTCACGGCCCATTCGCTTCCTCAGCGAATCATCGATGCGGGAGATCCGTATCCCGATGAATTGCGTTCAACCGCCGAAGCAGTCGCAACCGCAGCAGGTTTAGAATCGTGGTCGTCGTGGTCAATTGCCTGGCAATCAGCCGGTCGTACGCCAGAGCCCTGGATTGGTCCCGACATCTTGGCGGTCATTGATGATTTAGCTGCGAGCGAAAATGCCTCAGGCGTTGTCGTCTGTGCATGCGGTTTTGTCGCTGACCACTTAGAAGTACTTTTCGATCTTGATATTGAAGCCAAAAAACATGCTGAAGCAAAAGGTTTATCTTTCGACCGCACCAGTTGCGTCAATGACAACGCTTCAATCATGCGGGCCTTAGCGCAACGAGTGGTGTCAGCCCAGTCATGAGTTCACCAACCGATCCGCAACACATTGTTGTTATCGGTGCAGGTATCACTGGATTAACTGCGGCTTATCGCTTACTCAAAATCGCATCTGCGACCGACTACTTCGGTCCACCTCTCTCAGTCACTGTCATTGAATCAAGCGCGACAGTTGGTGGAAAAATTCGCACATCACCATTCGGGTCGGTAGCAGCTGTCGATGAAGGCCCCGATGCCTACTTGACTCGAGTCCCACAAGCAGTCGCTCTTGCGCGCGAACTTCAACTTGGCGACGACATCACGCATCCAACCTCGGGGCACGCCGCAGTCATGCACAAAAAATTGCATCCCATTCCCGAAGGTCTCATGCTCGGCGTTCCTACCGGAGTGATGTCGCTGGCTCACAGCGGCCTCATGACGTGGCGAGGCAAAATTCGCGCCGGACTCGAACCAATCTTGCCCTCGAGCGGCGATCACAAAGATTCGATTGGCAACTTAATTCGTCAACGATTTGGCAAACAAGTTCAACAGTTGCTCGTTGATCCTTTAGTGGGAAGCATTTACGCAACCGATACAAACAATTTTAGTTTGGAAATGGTGCCGCAACTTGCGGCGCTGGCAACCGGTCGCAGTGTTCTCTTAACCGCCCGCAAGCAAATGAAGAATGCACCCAAGTTGACATCTCCTATTTTTGAAACCCCACGAAGTGGCTTGGCGACCCTGACTCAAACATTGAACGATGCGATCGTTACTCTCGGTGGCAACATCTTGACATTGACATCAGTACAAAATATTTCTCGCGCCCAAAAGGGCTATGTCGTTGATGTCGCTGGAGCAACATCGAGTTCGCTCCTTGCCGACAGCATCATTGTCGCCTCTCCAGCCCGATCTTCGGCCACCTTGCTGAAATCGCTCAGTGAAGATGCTGTAGCACTGATGAGTCTGGCTGAGCATTCTTCAGTGGTGATGGCAACGATCAAAACCGTTGAAACAGATTTGCCGAAGTTGGCTGGCCTGAACGGATACCTCGTTCCCAAACCAGATCAAGATCGTGTCACCGCCGCATCATTCGGCTCAAATAAGTGGGCGCATTGGAGGCCCAATGATGGCTCAATGATTCTGCGCGTGTCGTTAGGTCGCGATGGTGCCCCAACTCACGATTTGATCCATGAATGGGATGACGAACGAATTGTTCGTCAAGTGATTGACGAAGTAAGTCGACATACTCAAACTTCAATGACTCCTGATGTCTTCCGAGTGACCCGCTGGCCCGAATCATTCCCTCAATACCGACCCGGACACATGAAGTACGTCGAGGCAGTTGAGTCTTCGCT
>CAMDER010000142.1 GCA_945896935.1 Bifidobacterium breve
ACTGCTGACGCAGATGTGCATTATGCACTTGAGTTTTTGCCGCCAACAAAGATTCCAGACATTGCAACTGCACAGAATTTTGTTCGCCAAAGTGGGCATCCAAATGTTGGTCTCTGCGTTGATACATGGCATGTATTTCGCGGTGCTGGTGTATCGTCGCTCGCAGATCTTGATTACTCGCTGGTCAAAAATATTCAAGTTGATGATGGCACAATGACGCCAAGCATGGACGACTACATTCAGGATTGCATCCACAATCGTGAGCTTCTCGGTGCAGGCGAATTTGATCTCAAACAGTTCTTTGAATTAACGCCGCCCAACGCTCCTATCAGTGTCGAGATCATCGACGACGATCTCGATCTGATTCCGGCTTTCGAGCGGGCTCAACTTCAGGCGTCGTCTCTACAACGCTTAATGGCGCGTCGCGATCGGCAAGACTGACAGTCAAGAGTCTTTTTCAGAGTACGGAGCAACCATGATCCCTGACTATTCATCACGAACCTTGAACGATCTCACCTCGCTTGTTGGAAAACGAGCCGTTGTCACTGGTGGAGCTAGAGGAATCGGCGCAGCAACTGTCGCGCGGCTTGCCGAAGCCGGAGCAGATGTACTGGTGACCGATATAGATGAAGCAGGCGCGGCAGCAACGGCAACAGCTGTCGCACAGCAAACTGGCCGAAAAGTACTCAGCACACGAATTGACATCGGCGATACATCAACCATTGTCGCAGCGGCAGATCTGTGCGTTGAAAAACTCGGAGGTATCGATATCTGGGTGAATAACGCCGGCATCTACCCCACTACGGGGCCAGCAATTGATGCTGCCGATGATTTCGTCGATCGATTAATGCAGATCAACGTACGCGGCAATTTTGCTTGCGCCCGCGAAGCGGCCCGTCGCATGAATGGTGGAGTCATCGTGAACCTTGCCTCGACCACGGGCTTTCGGGCAGCACCCGGCATCAGTGCGTACGTGATGTCGAAACATGCGGTCGTTGGCATGACCAAAAGTTTGGCTCTTGAGTTTGGACCCAAGAATATTCGTGTTGTTGGAGTCGCTCCTGGCCCTATTGACACACCAGGCGTTCAAGACCAGTTGGCTCCGCTGAAAGCAGCAGGCCTAGATGTAGGGGCGCGGATGAGTCAAACCCTTTTAGGTCGCGCTGGACAGGCTGACGACGTTGCGCGAGTGATCTTGTTCTTGGCTTCAGATATGGCGGCCTGGATCACCGGAGAAGTTGTCGCAGTCGATGCCGGATCACTTGCGGGCTAAACGAAAGTCTTGCTTCGCCTGCTAGACAAATACTGGGGGTAATGATATGAGTCAACCAAAGATTCCGCTCACGGCCGACACGATTGATGCTGCCTGGCTCAATCAAGCATTCGATGGTTCAGTCGCAACGATCACCAACGTGAGGGCCGAGCGTTTAGGCGAAGGTGTCGGACTGCTCGGAGAAGTCACTCGATTGCATCTGAGTTACGCCGCAAATTCTTCTGGCCCTCAGCCACCGAGCATGATTGCCAAATGTCAAGCGGCCGCTCCTGGCAACGTTTTCATGTCGCAAGCGATGGGTTTCTACGAACGTGAATCTGCGTTCTACAAACAGTTCTCCCAATCGATCAATCTGCGTGTTCCTTTTTGCTACTACACCGATGTCGATCCAGCAGGTGCTCCGTACATCGTTCTGTTAGAAGAAATCACCAACCCCCGAATGGTTGATCAAGTTGCTGGCGCAAACTTTGATGACAGCGCTGCGATTCTCGATCAAGCCGTGAAATTGCACAGTCATTTTTGGGATAACGAATTGTTGTGGTCGCTTTCGTGGCTCCCGCCGATGAACAATCCGTTGTATCGCGCCGCTCGCGAAATGGCCGAGCCGAAGCTTGAATCATTTATTGCTAAATGGTCACCTCATGTCGAAGCAGACACGATGCAGTGGATGCGCGAACTCACCCCGAAGTATCCAGACATGGTCGACTGGTGGGTCGAACAAGGCAATGCGACG
This sequence comes from Bifidobacterium breve, assembly GCA_945896935.1. Taxonomy (GTDB): domain Bacteria; phylum Actinomycetota; class Acidimicrobiia; order Acidimicrobiales; family Ilumatobacteraceae; genus Casp-actino8. Next base: position 2,007 of record CAMDER010000142.1, read on the forward strand.
TTCTCGCATACCGACTTTCGGGCTGACAACTTTTTATTTGGCGGTTCAGCAGGCGAAGGAGTTGTGACAGTTCTCGACTTCCAATTGAGCGCCCGCCATGTGGGTATGTGGGATGTGGCTAACTTCCTCGGCCAATCTGTCACTATTGAAAATCGACGCGAGTGGGAACAAACATTGGTGCGCCGATATTACGACGGGTTGATTGCTGCTGGAGTCTCCAATTACTCATGGGACCGCTGCTGGCGCGACTATCGATACTGCTTATTGCATCAGGCGTGGTCGCAGGTTGCTGTGAGCGATATCGATCCAGGCAACGATCGTGGTCGTGCGTTACTACATGCCATGATTACTCGTGTTTTTGCCGCTGCCCACGACCTGCAATCTGGCGACCTGCTCAGCGAATTCTGAACGAATTCTGCCATCACCATGAACCCCGAACTTGTCGCTCGCCTCACTGCAGAAATGCAATATGAGTTTGATCGGACAGCTCCACCCGATGGATTCCCTAAATTCCATGACATCCCGGTGGAGCGGTTTACGTCTGATGAGTTTTGGGATCTTGAACGAAAATACTTATGGCCACGCGCGTGGGTCTTGGCTGGCCGGGCCGAAGATATTCCCAATGTCGGCGACTTCTTCACTTTTGATGACTTAGGCGTGCCAATACTTTTGATTCGGGGCAAAGATTCACAAGTTCGCGCGTTCTACAACACCTGCCAGCATCGTGGCGCTCCGGTTGTGCGTGAAGCGTCGGGAACATCAAAACTTTTGCGATGCCAATATCACTCGTGGTCATACGACATTGATAGCGGAAAGTTAGTTTCCGTAACCGACGAGAGAGATTTTGTCGATTTCGACATGACCGATCGTTGTCTGCCATCGATCTCGTGTGAGATCTGGGATAACTGGATTTTCGTCAACCAAGACCCTGAGGCAATGTCATTCGCCAACCACATTGGCAAGATCGCCGATGAAATGTCCGAGTTTCAAGGCGCCACGTTACGTACGGTCGCCAAACAAAGCGAGATCATTCCGTGCAACTGGAAAGTTACGGCTGAGGCATTCCTTGAGGTATACCACTTCCGACATATTCATAGTCGCAATGGCGAGAGTCTCCTTGATAATCGGGGAGCAACTATGGGGCTTCTCCCCAACGGTTGTTCACGCATGGTGACACCGTTTTCAAAAACTTCTTACTCAGCGCTCGGCATGAGCAATTGGGATGATTACAAACATGTTGTCATCCCCGGCTTCACCGATTTAGAAACAGTGAACGACATGGTTCGTTGTACGAGTTCTGCATACGGCATCTTCCCCAACCTCATCACGCCAATCGCCGCGTACGGATTTCCATTTATCACTTTCTGGCCCATTGATAAGCAGACCACGCGAATCGACTGGACTCATTACGCCCCCATTGATTTCGATCCGAAAGAGGGTTTGCCAACCAACTGGCAGATGAGACTCGACAACTTCAAACTCATCATGGAAGAAGATTTCTGGAATATGGCACCTATGCAGAGATCACTAGAATCTCCAGCGATGCGTGGCATGCCCACCAATTATCAGGAACGACGTATCTGGAATTTCCACGAGCAACTTGATCGAGTTATTGGCATTGATCGAATTCCTGCTTCAATGCGCGTCGAGCAATTGCTCAGTAGCTACATAGAAAGTTAAAACTTAACCTCGCGAAACCGCGGGATTGCCGTCGGTCCACATCACGACAAGGCGGCGAAAACTGATACGCCATCCGTCTGGCGTGCGCTTCAACTGATCTTCATAACGGCCAGCAATAATGAAGTTGGTTCCGCCGTGAGCTGCTTTACGAACGTGTTGCGCTTGCAAATAGCAACGACAAGTTGCGGTGTCACCCTGAACATTGATCTGATGATTCGAAATGAGGTGTTGAGTTTCGTCCATACGCGATAGCGCAGTTTCTACTCGCTTCTTAATTGCTACTCGACCCACCACATCTTCTAAAAGGTCGCCATTGGCATCTTCGGCGAACACAGTGTCGAGCACTGCCCAGTCCTTGGTGTCGAGGGCCCAGCAATAACGGTTGGTCACATCGATAATTGCCGCACGATCAATCAGTAACTGATGCGCTTCACTACTAGGCAATGTGTCAATGGTTTGAATTTCAAACATTTCGTCCCCCTCTATCTCGTCTTCACCGTAGTCGGATATGACACGCTAGGGACATGTCCATCCTCGGTCGACCGGTACAAATTGCTTACAGCGCCCGCGGTACCGACACTCTCGAAGAGGCGGCCAATGAATTTCGCCAACGTACTAGTTGTGGTCCATTCGTTTTTGCCCATCACATCGAGATTTCCTCGTGCACGATCAATGGTGAGCCCAGCACATTCGATCACTCGTCGGCCTATGGCTGGTGGGGCGAGATCATGGTTGAACTGGTTCGCGAACACACTCCCCCGCTTGGACCAAGTCCATCGGGCTTGCATCACATGGCGTTCATGGTTGATTCGTTACATGACGGCATTGAGTGGTGCTCACATCAAGGCTGGCCACTCACTCTTCATGCCCAAACAAGTGGTGGAGAAGAGTTTGTCTTTTGTGATGCTCGACATGATCTCGGACATTTCATCGAAATGTACGAACCCTC
>CAMDER010000143.1 GCA_945896935.1 Bifidobacterium breve
ATGATGTCAGCCTGACCATAGACATAGAAGCAGACCGTTCCAGTCGCTGATAAGGGAGTGAGTACGGCGTTCGGAACAGTCTTTCCGGAGACAAAGTTCAAGCTCGAAACATTTGGACGGGTGCCACATGGGTACACACTCACGTAGCCGCCGACATCTGAAGCAGATGTGTTCGTGATCGTCACATTCATTGAAACCGCAGTGACTCCAGATGAAGGAATTCCATTTCGACCGAGGACCACAACTTCTAGTGGTGCTCCACTGCCATCGAGTTGTCCAACTTTCTGCGCGAGTACGCCACCAAATCCTGATCGAGTATCAAAGAGTCGCGATGGTGCGGTGGGGTTGAACCCGTTGCCGTCTAAGAGCGACCCGTTGATGTCGGCGATGATGTCAACTGCCACGTTGCTGTAAAAACACAGTGATCCAGTTTCGGAGAGACGCGCGACAACGGCGTTAGGTACCGTTTCGCCAACAATGAAGTTGAGACTTGATATGTCTGGTCGAGTTCCACATGGATACACGGTGATGTAGCCGGTTCCTTCAGGGTTAGTGGCGGTGATGTTCAGGGATACTGCGCTGACCCCCGTTTGTGCGATGTTGTTCCTGCCCGAAACTTGCACCTCGAGTACATAGGCGCCGCCGACTTTTCGAACGGGTACGCCACCCTCGCCATTGCGGGTATCAAAGATTCGTTGTGGGTTGATCGACTTCATTGTTGTCGGTGTTGTCTCAACTCCGAGGTTGGGGCCTGCGACCATCAACAAAAGATTGGGGGTATTTGCTCCATTATCAGAAATAATGTCGGGTGTTGCGTCGCTGGTGAGAATCGCCGCCACCTGACTTGGAGAAGCGGACGGAAAAGTTGTGAAAGCAATCGCCACTGCACCAGCGACATGAGGCGTGGCCATCGAGGTGCCACTTTTGGTCACGCTGTCTGAAGGCGAGTTATTACTTGCGCCTTCGATGTCGTAACCGGGAGCAAAGATGTCAACACATGGGCCATAGTTAGAAAACAATGCTCTTCGATCAGAGTCGTCGGTGGCGCCCACCGTCAATGCTGCGGTCACACGAGCGGGCGAGTAATTGCACGCATCACGTTCGGTGAGATCAAGACTTCTTCCGTCATTGCCAGCCGCTGCAACTACGACAATTCCTTGAGAAATGAGTGTTGCGATGGCGCTATCGAGAGCCGTACTCGCTGATCCGCCCAAACTCATGTTGACGACGGCTCGTTTGCCGTTGAGAGGGTAAGACGCGATGTAGTTGAGGCCAGCAAGGACTTGAGAGTTGGATCCTGATCCTCCACAATCAAGCACCCGCACTGGAACGACCAAGGCATCGGTCGCGACGCCAAATGAAGTGCCTACTGCGGTTGACGCGACGTGGGTTCCGTGGCCTTGGCAGTCATTCGTGCCGTTGCCATCATTTACTGCGTCATATCCAGTGCGCATTCTCCCCGTGAACTCGGTGTGGCTGGAGATTCCGGTATCGACGACGAAAATAATGGCGTTACTGCCGCGGTTGGCAGTCGACAGTTGACCGTCCAAGATGGGGGATCGCTGGTCAATTCGGTCAATACCCCAAGAATATGTTGTTGTCGTTACTTGGGTCATGGTGCGCGGAACAACTGCATTGGATGGGGTAGAGGATGGACTTGCGCCAACAGCATTCTGCGCAACAACGGTAAAGGTGTACGAGGTGCCGTTGGTCAAGTTGTTGATGACACAACTGAGAGGGCCTTGAGTCCATGTGCAGGTCTTGCCACTTGGTGACGAGGTGACGGTGTACGAAGTGACGGGGTAATTGGGGTTAGCGGGGGCATTCCAAGAAATTTCAACCTCGCGACTGCGCGAGGAAATTGCGGTGACATTGGTAGGTGTCAACGGTGGAGACGGGAGCCTGAGGTCCCAGTTGAGAGTGATATTGCCAGTGAAATTAGCGAAGCCATCAACGGCAATTCGGTAGGTCTGACCGCCGACGGCCGCAAAACTGACTGCACTTGATTGACCATTTTTGATGTCATCATTTGATGCAGTGCTGTTTAGCGAATTGATTAAGTTGCCGGTGTAAACAGCTAGCAGAGTGTCAAAGTTTGAACCTGCAGTGCTGATATTTATTTGTCCGCTCGCCGGTGCGGTGTAGTTGAACCACACAGAATCAGAGGCGAGATAACCAGCGTGATTTGGTTCGCTTACTTCGGTGGATGCGAAATCGTTATTCGATGTTGCCGTACCGCTCAAGCCACTGATAGCTCGCGGTGTCGCGAAGAAGTCGTCGTAGGTACCAGGGCGGACTATCGCTGGTGCTGATGCAGAGGGGCCGAGACCAACACTATTACGGGCAGCAACGCTGACGGTATACGCATTCCAGTTCGTCAGACCGCTAATAGAACAAGAGGTTGTAGGAGCTGTAGCAATGCAGAGTTGTCCACCGGGGTTTGCTGTTGCTTCATACGAAGTGATCGGTGGGTTGTTGCTTCCAATGCTCGACGTTGGTTCGGTCCAAGAAACATTGACGACCCCATCGGTGGTAGCGGCGGTCGCGATGACCTCACGTGGTGCAGCAGGAACTGTGATAATGGGGGTTGCCGAGAATGTGTGACTCAAAGTGAAATTGCCCCGAGATTGGTCGGTGCTAGCCACACGTATGAAGTACGTCGTATCTTTGACGACGTTAAAGGGCGATGTGCTGTATGAATTGGAACCCGGAGCATCACTCCAACCGCTAGGTGCCGTGAGGTTGCCGAGGATGCCGCCGATATGGACACTGAGAATTGAGTTGATTGAACTATTGGTGACAGAAAGCGCCAGCGTTCCATTGGCTGATGGGGTGTAAGCAAACCAAACTGAGGCTTGTATTGTTGAATTGATTGGATGTGGCTCGTCAGTTTCGATGCTGGCACCAGTATTGCTATGAGTGGTTGATTGGTTGTCGCCAGTACGAGAAATTGCCGCGCAGAAGAAGTCGCCGACTGGTGTAGCAGGGCAACCGTTTGCTTGGGTCCAGTTCAGCGTGATATCTCCGCGAGCGGAACCCCACGACGTGACCCGTAAGTAGTAAGTGATTCCAGCAGTCGCGTTGAACGAAATTGAACTTTGCCTAACTGAACCCACGTCGTCGTTATAAGTAAGTCGGGTCAAATTAGAAATCGTGGAACCAGCGTAGGCAGTGAGTACCGTGTCAAATTTGCTGCCCAAAGTATTTACTGACAGGTTTCCACTTTGAACGGCCGTATAGCGATACCAAACTGAAGCTCCGCCGTTGAGATCTGCGGCATCTAGCAACGGTTCCAAGGATTCAACCGTTGCTGACAGATTTGAATCAACTTCGGTACCCGATGGAGGGGCCAAAGATAAGGCCGCTGCAAAAAAGTCGTTCGTTTGTCCGATGTTGATTGAGTTACTTGGATCAGAAGCAGAAGAACTTCCTGATGCGTTAGCCGCGGCCACCGTGAAGCTGTAAGTGACGTTTGAACGCAGACCTAAGACTTTGCAGCTCAACGCACCAGTTGACCAGTAGCACTTTTTGTTATCGGGATTTGAAGTGACGGTATACCTGGTTATTGCACTCGAGCCTAAGTCAGTGGGTGCTTGCCACGTCACAGTTGCTCGTCCAGGTCCGCCAACAGCTGCAACGTTGAGTGGTCTCGAAGGCGCAACTCCGTTTCCAGCTGGAACATATAGCAATAAATTGGGCGACCCATCTAGTAGTAGATTGGAGGGCGAATCTTGCTCTCTCAACTTGTTGGCACTAACAGATGACAAAACTAATGTTTGAATTGCTGTAAGGGTTGCAGCAGTATTCGTGCTCCAAATTGCTGCGACTGCACCTGCGACGTGGGGTGAGGCCATTGAAGTTCCACTAATCGTGATAGTGCCGCCGCTCAACCACGTTGAAGTGATTGATGCTCCTGGGGCAAAAATGTCTATACAAGAGCCAGTGTTGGAAAAACTTGCTCGAGTGTCAGATGGAGTTGTTGCTCCAACGGTAATTGCGTTTGGTACACGTGCTGGTGAATAGTTGCAGGCGTTTCGATCTGCAGCCTTCGTTTCTTCCCCATCGTTGCCAGCAGCGACCACGACGATGATCCCATCGGCTATTGCACGATTTACTGCGTCGTCAAGTAAGTCGCTCGTTCCGCCGCCGAGGCTTAAATTGAGAACCGCGGGTACGCCTGCCGCATGGTTACCAATTGCCCAGTTGATTCCGGAAATGACTGAAGATGTCGTGCCACTCCCGGCGCAGTCAAGAACACGCACTGGCACCAGCGTGACTCCTTCGGCGACACCGTATGTGTTGCTGCCGATCGTTCCGGCAACATGCGTACCATGGCCGTTACAGTCCGTTGTATTGGTTGCGACAATCGGGTCAAGTAGAACTCCTTCTTCATAGCAATTAGTTAGGTAACCCCCAACTACCGGGTCGTATACGTTTCGGTGGCATGTAAAGTTTCGACCGGACACTATGCGGGTGCCAAACTGACTGTGCGCAGCAATGCCGGTATCGACGACATAGGCCGTCACACCAGCGCCATTTGAGCGATCAATATAGTGACCATCGAGTGGCAGGTTGGGTTGATCAATGCGGTCAAGTCCCCACGGTGGATTGAGTTGATCGCTGCTGATGGTGAT
>CAMDER010000144.1 GCA_945896935.1 Bifidobacterium breve
CAAGCAGCTCAACAGCAAGCGCAATTGCAAGATTGGCAAGCTGATGCCGACTCCCTCAACGCGATGCTCGAGATCGTCCGTGATTGCCGAAATGGCAAAATTGGCGAACAGTTCACCGATACCGGCGACTACGGGTTCATGCTGAAAAAAGACGAATTCGCCGTGGCATTTTTACAGGTTGGATTTCTTGAAAATGTTCGCGAACCAACGAGATATAGCGGCGGTTACGGTGGGGTTTCTTTCCCTATTTTTGGCAAAGTTCGACTCAATGCCGGCAAAACCGGCGGAAAAATCACGCAAGGGGCCGAGTCGATCAATGCAACCGACCAAGGACCGCTTCTCATCACCAACCAACGGATCATGTTCGCTGGCACCAAGCGGTCTCATGAGTGGCGTTTCAACAAGATGATGAGTTGCGCGCATTCGCCGGCAGGTTCTTCAATTTTTGCCATGACGGGTGCTGCGAAACCGACTGGTATTGCCTATGGCGAAAAGGCCGCGACTGAAGTGCAATTTCGTATTGAGTTAGCGTCGTCGATTGCCCTTGATACTCTCGACCGCTACGAAGCCGAATTGCTGGCTGAACAAACGAAGCTCGAAGCCGACCGACCGCTTCCTCCGCCACCGAATCCTTCAACAACCTCTTGAGCGTCGACTCAGTCTCGTAGAGTTCTCTCCATGAGTTTGCACAGGCGGCCAACGTTCGCCTTATTTTTATCGCTGGCGACGATTGCTGGTCTGGTCGCTTGCACCGATTCTGGTTCTACTTCAACCCCCGATAGCACTCCTCAGGTTTCAACGACTGTTGCGTCCCAAGTGTCCGATGGGGTCTTTCGTATTGGCTTGCTCATCCCCCAAACAGGATCAGTCGACGGCGGTGGCGAATCGCTCACTCAAGTAGCAACAAATGCCATCGAAATCGTCAATGCCTCCGGAGGAATACTTGGCCGTGACATTGAACTTGTCGTCCGCGATGAGGGAAGTGACTCGGCGACGGCACTTGCCGCGATTGATGATTTCATCAGCGAGGATCGCATCGATGCTCTGATCGGCCCAATGTCATCACCAATCGCTTTAGCGGTGCTTCCACTTTTAGTTGAAAACAAAATCGGTTCATGTTCGCCAACTGCGACAGCAGTATCGCTCGCCTCATTTCCTGACAACGGACTTTTTGTTCGCACAACTCCGTCAGACATCTTGGCGAGCGAAGCAATGGCTCAATTGATTGAACAAACTGGTGTCGTAGAGTCGCTGGTCGCGTACCCCGACGATCCGTATGGACGAGCTTTTGTCGCCGAAATTCGTCGCTCACTTGCTGTGCAAGGAATCGCCATTGTCAATGAAGTTGCTTACGATACGGATTCAACTGATTACGGGCCAATAGCCGAAAAACTCACAGCAAATGCGAATAGTGTCATCACATTAATCGGCGACAGCGAAAGTGGCGGTCGCCTGTTGAACAGTTTGCTGGATACACAGTCAGTTAACAAGATCATTGTCAACGATGCACTTTCCCAGGTCGACCTCCGCAGCAACGCCAATCTTGATTCTGAAATTCGACAGAAGATTGTCGGAGTTGCAGTTGACGCATTCGCAGGGACCAACCCCGACAACAATGCGTTGATACCACCATTTTCTGCGGCTGTCGTCGATTGCATCAATCTGATTGCTCTTGCTGCAATCACCAGCAACTCAGATATCGCCGATCAGTTTATGGCTCAAGTTCCGGTCGTCAGTCGAGGCGGTTCGGGCTGCAATTTGTTTGACGACTGTTTGGCCTTGTTGAAGCAATCACTCAATATTGATTACAACGGGGTCACAGGTTTTCTAGACCTCGACCCAAACGGTGATCCCTCACGAGCTCAGTTCGTCACTTTCGGATTTGACGACCAAGGTCGTAGCGAATTTCAAGAACGAATTATTGTGGTCGCTTCGCCGTAAAACTGACGCTAGATCAGTTCGGCGAGTTCACTGACGTCGGTCACCGTACCGACATAGAAAGTTCCGAATTCGGCGTAGACCGCCGAGGCTTCATCAAAGCGCATTTTGTAAACAACCTCTTTGAGATCATCTGGGCGATTGGCGAACAAAGTCACTCCCCATTCGAAATCATCAACTCCGGTTGAACCAGTGACAACTTGAATGACTCGGCCAGCAAACTTGCGTCCACTCGTACCGTGTTCGTGCATCAGTTCTTTGCGACGGTCGTAGGGCAAGGTGAACCAGTTCGCATCTTTGACGCGACTCTTGCTCATGGGATAGAAACACCACGCCAACTTGCCTTCGGGAGGAAGTTGCGGGTACAGCCGTGGGGTCAACATTGCTTCTGGCATGCCGACTGCGTATTCGCTGACCTCGGTCATTGATACATAACTATCAATGATGTCTAGGCCAGCGTGCTGAAGTGCTGTCTGAAACTTGCGCAACAAACGCCAATCTTTGGTGAGCGCCATAATTGCAACGTCGGCCTTGTGACCAAGCATTGACACACAAACAACTTGCACACCAGCCGCTTCGGCTTGCTTCACCGCAGCAATGAACTCATCGGCTTCGTACACCAAAGTTGGTTTGGCAAAAAGATGGATGACAGAAAGACCAACGCTGGGGCTGATCGTTCCGTCTTCGGCTGGACCAACTACGGGGGCATGCTCACTCATAAATAAAACCCTATCTGCGAACTCACGCAGGGCTATAGCGGACCGCTGAGCCTTCTCTCACAAAGCCAAAAAGATTCATGCCAGCGACTTTTGCTGTTTGAACTGCTAGTGAAGTCGGTGCGCTCACCGATACCAAGGTGCCAAATCCTGCCGCCCAAGCCTTTTGTACAATCTCAAAACTGGCACGACTTGAGACAAAAAGTCCGAGGCCGTGAGCGGGTATGGCGTGATCTAGGAGCAGTCGACCAACAACCTTGTCGACGGCGTTATGGCGACCCACATCTTCTCGGATGACGAGCACATTGCCGTCCGCGTCAAAGGCTGCAGCAGCATGCACGGCCCCGGTCTGATCAAAGAGGGTCTGACCGGGTCGCACCAGCCCAGCGATCGCCAAAACGAGATCGTTTGATATTGCAGCCAACTGGTCGCTGAGTAATGGAGACAGCCTCTCAACCAAGACATCAATCGATTCAGTCCCGCAAACACCACAACTTGAGGTCGTCGTCCCTAGCCGAGGGGTCGGCACTGGCGCACGACCGCCGGTCTCAACAGTGACAACATTAAAATGGCTCTCAACAGCCGATCCGTCGGCGCAGTAGCGCACGCCTTGAACAGGGGCGCCAGCCAACAAGCCCTCGGTGAAACAAAATCCAGCCGCCAATTCGTAATCGTGCCCAGGCGTACGCATCGTGGTTGCGACTAAATGACCGTCAAGTCGAATCGACATCGGCTCTTCAACCACCAGATCATCGGGCACGCGACGCGACGAATCTACATCAATCTTCACGACTAATAATTTGTCGGTGCGTTTACGAGTCATCACTGCAAAGGCTACGGTGAAGCATATGAGCAACGACGGCATTGAACCAGACGATCTGTGGGCCCAGACCACCGCCCTACCCGTGACTCCCCCGCCATCTGGTCGGTCTACCCGTCAACTCATCGTGATCGGCGCCAGTGCCTTTGTCATGATGCTGATCGTTGGCTTGATTGTGACACTTTCTTTGGGTGGAAACGACTCAAGCACAGTTATCGCCACCACTTCACCGTCAACATCAGTCGCTTCGTCAACAACATTGGCCGCTTCAATCGCAACCACTTTGGTTCCGACCACAGTCGAAGAAACGACAACTACTTCATCAACAACAGTTATAGGCCCAGCCACAAATCAACCGATCACGATTGCGAGTCCACTCGGAATCAGTCATATCGCCGACTCAAAGACGACTCTTATCGATTCTCAATCTTGGGATCTCGCTTTTCGTCTTCCCGACGGAACATTCATTGCTCAACATGCACCCACCGAATATCAACAACCTGGTGATACCAACATCTATCGAGTCGGGACCACAACATCTGTTGTGCAAAGTGTCACTAATCCAGCGAATGAATTGTTACGTCTTCATGATGTGTATACCGAGTCTGGCTCAACATTTGTTTTGTATTCGTTGGGCAGTGGTCTTGGTTTAGAAGATGCCCAAGAAGAGTTACTTGCTCTCGAACTCAACACCGGCCTCACCACATCTTTTGGAATGATCGGCGGTTGGGAAAGTGGCACGTCGCGTTTAACGTACGGCAGCAACATAATTGTTGGGCAATTTTTTACCGAAGCCGACACTGGCCCGTTTTTCCTCCACCTTGACGGTTACACGACGAATCCGAATGATTTTGGTTTAGCTGATTCGTATAGCGTCTGCTCAGTCTGCCCCAGCCAATTTACCGTCGACCCAAGTGGACAACGGCTTGCATGGCTAGAAGCCGACCTCTTAGTTGTCCTTGATCGAACCAGTGCGACCCGTATCGCTGAAATTCGTTTACCTCAGGGTTTGTACTTAACGATTGATTCGATTGAAGTTTTTGGTGATTTGATTTTGATCAATGTCTACGACTCAAACACCGGAACAATAGGTAAACCAATCTTGATGTCATTTAACGGAACATCAACGAC
>CAMDER010000145.1 GCA_945896935.1 Bifidobacterium breve
CCATCGAACCAAATACCTACTGCCGGCCAACCAGATGCATACGCAACAGACACCATGTCGGCAGGCGCAACATCGGGTTGCACTCCAGCGGCAAGTGAAAGCAAACGAGCCATGAGTCAAAAATTCTTTCAGTGAACCGGAACAGAACCTGGAGCAAAGGGTTCGCCGCTCACATATTTAGGTTTGAATGCCAATAAGAACAACAACCCTCCGGCCGAGATGCAAGCACCCGAGACAATCAGTGGCGTGGCTGATGTAATGCTCGTCGCTATATAGCCCACCAAAATTGAAGCGGGTACTTGGGCCAAACTCTGCACACTGCTGAAGATACCCATTGCCTCGCCCTGGCGACCCATTTCGGCTGAGCGACTCACGAGACTTCCCATATTTGCCATTGACAAACCGTTGAAGAAGGTAAAGAACGGAATCGTCAGATACAAATACAACGTCGTATCGGTCGGACTAAAGAAGTACACGAACATCACAAGACCAGTTCCGAACAAACTGAATCGCAACACTTTCCAGTCTGGAAGGAACTTCGCGATACGACCCACTAACACTGCCTGAGATAAGGCGATGAACAAACCAACAATTGCAAAGTAATCGCCGGTCTTGCCTTCATCGAATCCAAAATTGTTCCGCAAGTAGACACCAAAGAATGTCGTGAAGAACGTAAATCCTGCGTTGAAGAAGAACGTTGATCCAAGTACCACGCGCAAACGATCAGATCTAAAACCTTCAACAACATTGCTCACGGCTTTTCCGAAGTGAAGGCGCCCGTTATTAACTTTTTGCTGCAGCGTTTCTGGGAAGAGCCCCAAAATCAATGCGCAGTTACCCAGTGACAAAATAGCCGCAAACCAAAATGGCGTCGTGGCGCTAAACCAATCTGGCGTATTAAACAGTCCATAGAAACTTTTGTTCGGTCCGCTCAAACGACCGCCGATGTACGGGCCCAAAATAAATCCAAGACCAAAGGCCGCACCAATCACTCCGAAATTCTTGGCCCGATTTTCATTGGTACTCACATCGCCGATGGCCGCCTGCGCAACAGCTTGGTTGCCGCCGGTAATTCCGTCAAGCGCACGACCGATAAACAACAACGGGATATTGGCAGTACTAATTCCGATCGCGAAGATCGCATAACCGATCGCCGTTCCAAAGATCGAAAGTGCCAAAACTGGCCGTCGGCCATAACGATCGGACATCTGACCCAAGATGGGGGCCGCCAAGAAAATAAACAACGGGAAAATTCCCTGCAGCCAGCCCAACATAATGAGCCCTTGGGTGAATGACCAACCTTCGGGAGTCACACGAAACGGCGAGCCCTCACTGATCAGTAACGGATACACCGGAATCAAAATTCCGAAACCGAGCATGTCAATAAAGACCGTCGTAAAAATGGCCAGCATCGGATTACGCGCTGGTTTTGTTGCAATAGAAGAAGTCACCTGTTCAACCTAACAAAGCGAAACTTCAACGAGTGGCGTATGTTGCCCCAGCGGCCTTTATGTGCTCGGCATCAACGGCAAGAATTGCTCCACTTTCAACCGCGGCATCAGTCGCCGCGTTCCACTTCGCAATGAAGTCATCAGCGGTCGGATACAAAGCGGCAAGCTCATCGGCTGTGAAACTACGCGTCGTTCCGAATAGTCCACAGAAACTTCCGCCTTCTTGCCCAATACCGCTCAAGGCAGCCAACGGAACATCAACAAATGGAGTTCGAATTCCGCCAAGAGCATTGCCCTGTGCATCCAAGTTGAATCCCGTGAGATCTGCTTTGTTGTCAAGCTTGGGCATTGATGCTGGAGGTGTGCCTGTGCGAACCCACTGATCGAGTGAATGGATGGCCGAACGCAAAACATAGGTATGTGGGCCGGCGTTGATCGGCAAACCACATTCAATGATTCCCATGTACACCGACGATGGCGCTCCGAACTGAGCATCAAACAAGCCCTGATCTCCGTTACCCGACCCAGTGTCAGAGTCTCCGATACCCAAACTGTAAGCATCACCGTGAGCAGTGCCGGTTACTTCCCAACCACGGAAGAAGTCGGTGTCGGGTTGCTCGGCTTTGCGGTAGCCGAGGTTTGTCCCGACAACATCGGTTTCAGCGGAGAAGTTCAACACTGGTCGCTGCAAATCGGTCCGAATGAGTGCGACGCCAGGTCCCTTAACATCTGATGGGTCGCCGGGGTCGGCGCAATTGGTGGCGCAGTACAAGTTTGCACCGCGCATACCACGGCTGTGAACGAGATAGCCGCTGTATACATCGTGGGTAGGTGCAACTGCATTGAGATACGACGTCATACGAAATGCCGATTGTGATTCGCCCATGCCAATAACTGTGGTCGGCTCTAGGCCACCAAGAATTGTTGCGGCCTGGTTCCAAACCGTGGCACCCGCTTGACTGAAAATGTCATAGCTGTAGTTGTCACCCGGATGATTGAGGGTGCCGTAACGCTCGGGGTCGGCGATCTTCAACACACGGAATTCACCCATCTTGTTGCCGCCACCTTCAACGCCAACGCGTTGTGTCGAGACTCCAACCCAGACTGATCCCTGACGGAGCATTTCGACCCACGACAACGACCACGTCGGTCCAGTGTCAAGACCAGCAGTGACGTTGAGCCATTCGACGTACACAGTGCCGCTGAAATCGGCTGCGGTCGTTGGGCGACGAACCAAGATTCGAGTTTTGTACTCGGCCGTATCTTTGGGTTCGACGGTCCACATTCCATCTTCAGTCAAAGGCTGAGCGGACGTGTAACTGTTTGCTGTACCTGAGATGAAGTACTCCTCTTCGGTGTAGCCAAAGCCCGAGCCATCAAAGGTTGCAGTACCGAAAATGACTTGTCCACCGCCACCAGTAACCGGACCTTCGACAGTTGTCTCGCCTACTCCTGAAATCGCCACTGGCGTTGGGGCAAAGACGGTGGTCGTTGGTGCTTCGGACACTGGCGCCTCGGTAGAAACGACAGAGTCTCCCGTCGCAACCGAAGAATCGCTCGCCGAATCGTCACTCGAACAACTCACCAACCCCACGACCAAAATCGGAACAATAAACAAGGCACGAATCTTCACGATGATCCCCCGATCAAAAAGAGTGAACCCGACAATAGACCAACTTCGTTCACTCGTCTACTTGTGTTGTCGCAAATCATCTCACTATTTGACCAGGGCTCTCATAACCACTTCTTACCTACACCCATTACCTTGAGGCTCAAGACATCACGACCGTCATTTACACCAGGAGTTAACAAACATGTGCACTAATCATTCTCATCACGAGCACAGCCATCTTCACTTACCCTCGTCAATGGTCACGCGCCGTTCGGCATTACGCATTGGAGGGATCGGCATTGGCGCAGCGTTACTCGCAGCTTGCAGCAAATCCAATGAAAGTGCACCAACAACTTCTCTGACTGAGGCGACGACTACAACCACGTCGGCAGTTGTCAGCACGTCGGCAGTTGTCAGCACGTCAGCGGTTATCAGCACTTTGGCCGGCTTTGAATACTTCGCCGATTCAGTCAAGGTAGTGAACAACGGAAATTTGTGGCTCGTTGAAAGCAACGGACTACCCGCGCACAACATGATGGTCGGCATCACAAGTTGGCAACAACAAGTACCAACATCGCAACCTTATACGGGAACAAATGCTTGGCAAATTCCGACGAATCCAGTCTTTGCCGACACTCCGGTTTCGGCAAAGACTCAGTTATATCGCGGCGCGATTGCGTTGGCCGTGAATGGAGTGCCGATATTCAACGCGCTGAACAACCGTGGCGACGATGCGTACTTGGTTGGCGAACTTGATGAATGGGGCGGCCATGCCGGTCGCGCCGACGATTACCACTATCACATCGCTCCCCTGCACCTGCAAGAAATCGTTGGCAATCAAAGTCCCATTGCGTATGCATTAGATGGCTACGCAATTTATGGAGAAACTGAACCAGATGGCTCGGCAGTAGCAACACTCGACGAATTCAACGGTCACGAAATGGCCGATGGTTCCTACCACTATCACGGCACTCGTACGTATCCGTATATCAATGGTGGACTTCGCGGAGTGGTCAGCGTGGTCGAAGATCAGATTGATCCGCAACCCAGCACCCGGCCATTCCGCCCGGCCCTAGAACCGTTGGCCGGTGCAACAATCAGCAGTTTTGAAACGCCTATAACTGGTTCATACAAACTTGGTTACACGGTCAAGGCGATGACCGGCGAAGTTGCCTACATGGTGACTGATTCGAGTGTCGCTTTTACATTCACAAATATTGACGGAACCGTCACAACAGCAACTTATGCGAGGACAATATGAAACTCTTCCGTTCCACAATTTTAATGCTGGCAGTTCTTGGTGTTGCCGCGTGTAGCTCCTCTTCGTCGTCGCCGACAACAATCACTGATTCAAGTGAAGTCACGATCGAGACGACACCGACAACATTGACTACCGCCTCGGAAGGCGTGACATCCACCTTCACCGCCGAGGTGTGGGCCGATAACTGGTTCTCGCTGTACATCAACGGCGATCTCGTTGGAGAGGACTCGGTCCCT
>CAMDER010000146.1 GCA_945896935.1 Bifidobacterium breve
CTTGGATTGACGTTGTTGTTCTTGATGGCCATTGCTCCAGTTCTTCCATGGCGTAAGGCCAGTCAAGAAGTTTTGCGCGATCGATTGTTTTGGCCAGCATGGTGTGGAGTCGGTGCGCTTGCAGTGTCAGTTTTCGTTGGTGCCGAAGGCTGGGCATCGCTTGCTGCTTTTGCGCTCGGTGGGTTTGCTGCTGGTGCTGCGTTACGTCAGATCGCCTTAGCGAGTCGACGGCAAGGATGGCGTGGGGTAGTCGGTCGGGCAAACGGTGGAATGGTTGTGCACATCGGCGTGATCATTATCGCTGTCGCGTTAAGCGCCTCTTCGTCGTATACGCGCACTCAAGAGTTCGTGATGAAAGTGGGCGAGACGGTGACTTTTTCTGGTCACACCTTCACCTTCGAGGGTTTGTCACTCGAAACAGACGACGTGAAGACCAGCGTCAAGGCTGCAGTTCGTATTGACGGTGAAGCGGTGTACAGCCCGGCGCGCAGTAAGTACCTCAAGCAAGGGATGGACATCGGTACACCAAGCGTGAAAACAGGTCTTGTCAACGACTTGTACATCACTCTTGAAGGAAATGTTCGCCCCTCTGATACCGAAGCGCGAATCAAGATTTTTATCAAGCCACTGATTTTGTGGCTGTGGATTGGTGGGGCATTAATGGCTATCGGAACAGTGCTTGCCGCTTTTCCTGGTAAGCGTCGTCAACCAACTGCCCCGGTGTCAGCCGATACTGCAATCACTCAGCGCAACGTGAACGATCATGTCTGAGCAGGCGCCACGCCGTATTGCGCCGATCATTTCGGTGGCGATTGCCGCAGTGTTGGTTTTCTTCATTGTCATTTTGGCAATTTCGTCGAATGACAAAGATCAAGTTGCAGATACGCCTTTGTTGATGAAACCGGCACCAGAGATTACGAGTACAACGTACGACGGTGATGTGTTTTTGCTTTCGCGTCGCCGTGGTTCATGGGTGGTGTTGAACTTTTTCAATTCCACATGTGTCCCGTGTAAGCGTGAACATCCCGAATTGGTGAAATTCTTCGAGACCCAACAAAGTCTGAACGGAACTGGTGCCGAGTTGTACACGATCGTCAATGACGACGATGAAGAAGCAGTTCGTGATTTCTTTAACGAAAGTGGGGGCGGCTGGCCCATCGTTCATGACGAAGATGCCAATATTTCAGTGGATTATGGAGTTGCCCAAGTTCCAGAGACATGGCTGATTAGTCCAACTGGAGTTATTGCGCAGCGATTCACTGGCCAAGTAACCGCCGAACTTCTTGGTTCAGCGATTGCATCAATGACCCAGGGCAGTGGCTCGTGACAAATCGACTTAATGCGAAACTGAAACATTGGTCAAGTTGGTTTGTGATGTTGTTCTGTGTTGTTGCATTGATGATCGTTGGTACTCAACGAGATTCAGGACCAGCGACTCCACAAGAACGAATTGAAAGTGTCTCAAAGCGACTGGCGTGCCCGACATGTGATGGTGAAAGTGTGTACGAGTCGCGGGGTGCAGGTTCGCAGGCAATTCGTAAAGAGATCGTTCGCCAAGTAGCCGATGGACAATTGACCGATAGCCAAATTGTGAAAGCGATTGACGATAGCTATACGGCTAGTCTCAAGTTGGTTCCAGGCGGGACGGGTTTTGATGCGCTGATTTGGGTGTTGCCGATTGTTGTTCTGATTGTTTCGGTGGCCGGGCTTGCTGTGGTTTTCAGGCGCTGGAAAATGCAAGGGTCATTAACTGCTACCGATGCCGATCGAGAACTTGTTGAATCAGCTTTGCGGGAAGTGAGCGACAAGCGTGACTCCTGAACGGCGCGAGCAACTGCAAGAAGAACGCGAATTTTTGTTGTCATCATTGACCGATCTTGAACGTGAATTCGCAGTTGGTGATGTTGCTGACGACGATTATGTTTCATTAAAGGATTCATATACGGCTCGCGCGGCGATCATCATTCGCGACTTGTCAGATCTTGAACAGCCCAGAGTTCGCAAACGTATTGGATGGCGCCCGATTGCATGGTCGGCTTTGGTGTTGTTGTTGGCAATCACCGCAGGTGTTGTGGTTGCTCGTAATACCGGTGAACGTCTACCTGGCCAGGGCATGACTGGAGCGATTGACGATGGCAGCGTGAGTTCATTGCTGGTGCAAGCGCGATCAATGGGCATGGCTGACATCCCGGCGGTACTTGATTTGTACTCACGTGTTTTAGCCGTTGAGCCCGACAACATTGAAGCACTGACATACTTCGGTTGGTTCACGGTGTTGTCATCAACACAAGAAGCCGATGCGAGTGCAGCGGCCACTCGGTTACAGAACGGCATGGTGTTGTTGCGGCAGGCCACGGTCACCGACGCGACCTACCCAGATGCGCACTGCTTTTTAGGAATTGCGTTCTTTCGTTTCCTCGATGATGCTTCGACAGCACAACCAGAGATGAGCGCCTGCCTTGAACAAAATCCTCCAGCAGAGGTTGCTTCATTGGTGCAGGGTTTAATGACGCAAATTACTGACGCGGTTGCCGTATCAACGACAACTATTCCGTGACACGTCACTGATCAATCAGTAGCAGGCGGCGCCCAGACTGATGCTTGGTTGATTTCGCCATCCTCGCGTTCTAAGACCCACACGGTGCCTTTACGCCAATCGGGATCGCCAATAATTTCGGTCCGACGTCGTTGCAATGCGGCCATGACGTCGGGGATCACATCGCCGTGACTGCACAACACCGAGCCATTCGGAAGAGTGGAGATGAGTTCAAGTGCGCCGTCGCGGTTGTAGCCCTCGGCGAGTCGTGGGTCGGGCATGACCTGAGAACGCCGACGGGCAGCGAGTGGCTCAAGCGTCTGCATGCAACGTCTGTGGGGACTTGATATGAGTTGGGCGTCTGGATGAACGGCGATTAAATCAAAGAGCCGATCGCAGATCGCCACCGCTTGGCGGCGACCCTTTCCTGAAAGGGGGCGAATAGTGTCATCACCATCCCAAGAAGAACGGTCGCCAGCTTTGGCGTGCCGAACGAGGTAGATGGTGGATACTTCGACCATGACTTCAAACTACAGCCGAAAAACTCCAGACTCGGGCAGTGTTCTCTTGTGAAAGTGCGTCAGAATGCAGATATGAGTTTCTTTGAGCGCAATAGGCAGGGCATATCTGCCAAAGGTCTGGACGCCAGCCGTTTGCCACCGGGTCAATATTTAACTGACCGTTTTCCCGTGCTTCACGTCGGCGATATCCCCGATTATGAACCTGGTCAATGGAACCTCAACATTTTTGGCCTTGTCGATCGCCCAGTCACCTTGACTCTTGATGAGTTGAAAGCATTACCAAGTGTGTCGTTGACCTTTGATATTCATTGCGTCACCAAATGGAGCAAATTTGATACCACTTGGCGCGGGGTGCGAGTACGAGATCTTTTCGAGATGGCTGGTGTGCAACCTGAAGCGACTCACGTGATGGAACACGCCGAATTTGGCTACACCACCAATGTCCCGCTTGCCGACATCACGACCGACGAAGCCTTAGTGGCCTACGCCTTTGAAGGTGAAGAGATCACTGCTGAACATGGTGGGCCGGTTCGTATCGTGATTCCACATCTGTATTTCTGGAAGAGTGCCAAATGGCTTCGGGGGATCGAGCTCATTCCGAAGGATGCCCCAGGTTTTTGGGAGCGAAATGGCTACCACATGTACGCCGATCCATTTAAAGAACAACGTTTCTGGAACGACTGACATTTTGCCTCAGTTTTTCATTAACCTGACCTACATCATGTTGGAAGGCTGGAAATGAATCAGAATTCGGTGTTCCGGCACCAACACAGTGGAATCTTGAGCCTCGCTGCTATTGAGGCACCGCGTATTGTCACGTCTGACTGGATCGACGAGCAGTTGGCCGAAACGTACCAGCGCAACGGTTTGCGTCCAGGTCTACTGGCTGGCCTTGCAGGTATTGAAGAACGTCGTTGGTGGGATGACGATGTGTCATTCACTGATGCCGCGGCGATGGCTGGTCGTGCGGCGATTGAACAAGCAGGTATTGATCCGTCGAAAATTGGAATTTTGATTTCAACGTCGGTGTGCAAAGAAAACTTAGAGCCATCAGTTGCGTGTGCGGTGCATCATCAATTGGGCTTATCAACGTCATGTCTCAATTTTGATATCGCGAATGCATGCCTCGGATTTATCAACGCGATGCATTTGGCTGCCACCATGTTGGATGCTGGCACTGTTGAGTACGCACTCATCGTTGACGGAGAAGGAAGCCGCCACACCCAGCAAACAACTCTCGAACGTTTGCGTCATCCAAATTCAACTGCTGGCGATGTCTTCGCCGAGTTTGCGTCACTCACTCTTGGTTCAGGTGCCGCGGCCATGGTGATGGCCAGAAAGAATCGCCACGGCAATGTGCATCGTCTCATTGGCGGAGTTGGGCGCGCCGGAACCGAACATAACGCGCTGTGTATTGGCAGCCTCGATCGCATGACGACCGATACGCACGGCCTTTTGGTTGCAGGTCTCGATCTTGCTGCTGATGC
>CAMDER010000147.1 GCA_945896935.1 Bifidobacterium breve
TATCCATCGACCGGAATGACCGACTCGGTGTTGCATGTTTACCTCGCCACTGGACTCACACATGTGGGGCAAGAAACGCACGGACCCGAAGAAGACCACATGGAAGTATTTGAAATACCTTTTGCCGAAGCGGTTGCCATGGTGGTGAGCGGAGAAATTGCTGATGCAAAATCAACAATTGGTTTATTACTCACTGATCGCCGACTTCGCGGGCTTGATTCTGTCGTAAAGTAAATACTCGTGGACATCACCGAATCGGTCCCACTTGAAGTTGAAGAGTTTCTGTCGTGGCTACTTGCCGAGCGGGGTCGTTCGCAAAACACTTTGCAGGCGTACCGTCGCGATTTAACCAAATATTGCGAGTGGTTGAACGAACAAAAAACCGATCTCCATCAAGTGCAACTCGTCGATATCAATCGTTTCGTGTCAACCCAACGATCGTCGGGTGCAGCAGCGTCAAGCGTTGCTCGCCATATGGCTGCGGTGCGCATGCTGCATCGCTTCATGTCGGCTGAAGGGATGCGCAACGACGACCCGACGGCCGATTTTGATGGCATCAAGGTTCCGGCTGGTATTCCCAAACCTTTGTCAGAAGACGAAGTTGAAAGTTTGCTGGCTGCCGTGACTGGTGATGAACCTGTTGCGCTGCGTGACCGAGCCCTACTTGAATTGCTGTACGCCACGGGAGCGCGTATTTCTGAAGTTTGCGGACTGTCGATGGGTGATCTTGATCTTGATGGGGGCCTTGTTCGCCTCTATGGAAAAGGTTCGAAAGAACGCCTTGTGCCAGTCGGTAAATGTGCTCGTGAAGCGGTTGATCGTTGGCTTCTAGTAGGGCGCGAAAAACTCGAACCTGTTCGTTGGTTAAAGCGTGGCGATGCCGAGGCAATTTTTTTGAATAATCGTGGTGGGCGACTGGGTCGTCAGGCAGCCTTTGCGATTGTGTCGCGAACTGGAACACGAGCAGGTCTCACTGCACAGTTGTCTCCCCACGTATTGCGCCACTCATGTGCGACACACATGCTTGACCATGGCGCCGATTTGCGCATCGTGCAAGAAATGCTGGGCCACGTTTCTATTTCAACAACGCAGGTATATACACGCGTGTCACAAGAACGTTTGATTGATCAATATCGCACGGCTCATCCACGCGCCAGTGTCTCTCGAGGATCTTGATGATGGGCTTTTTCGACAATTTGCGTCATCTTGTGCGTCGCTTTTTTACATCGCTCCCCAAACGACCACCTTCTGAGAGTGATATCGCTTGGGTGAACGTGAACTTGCTATCTGGTGAACTCGCATTGTGGTGGCGCATGAAATCGTATGACCAGCGGCATTCCATTGAGGTGGCCCGACGATTTGCAGATTTGTGTCCCACTTGTACTCGTGAACAAGTTGCCGCGGCCCTTCTGCATGACATCGGCAAGATTGACGCCGATCTAGGGGTATTTGCACGAGTGTTGGCAACGGTCATGGGGCCACGTGGAAAGAAATTTCGTTTGTATGACGAGCACGAAGTCATTGGGTTGCGACTGTGTCGCGACGCTGGTTCAAGTGTTGAGACCCTGCGACTTTTAGATTGGTCGACCACAGAATCAAGAAATGATCCAATCGTCAAGTTATTGTGTCAATCGGATCAGATCTAGTGCAGAAATAGTTGACTTTGTAGTTGGTGCTCTAGAATTTAAAAGTCCTATGAAGAAGCCTCGACACCGTGATTTGAGCCCGCTCGCGTTGTTGGGTCGGCAAGTCGTCGTTGGATTACTTCTCATGACGACGTTCGCTGTGGCCTCGGCCGTGGGAACACATTCGGTGTCGGCTGCCCCCGTTGGTGCATCGGCATTTCGTGGTGTGTCTCCGCTTCGAGTGTTAGATACCCGTACGACTGCTAAGCCTGGCGCTGGTTCGTATAGTTCTGTAGTCATCGCTGGTTTGGCAGGAGTCCCGACTTCGGCAACTGCCGTCGTTCTGAATGTGACGGCAATTGACGCGACTGGCGAAGGATATGTGACGGTGTTCCCGTGGGGTGAGGCATTGCCGAACACGTCGAATGTCAACATCAAGAGTTTCGGTCAGATGGTGCCGAATCTTGTGACTGTTCGTTTGGGTTCAGAGGGAATGGTCGGACTGTTTACGTCGATCTCGGCCAATTTGTTAGTCGACGTGTTTGGTTATTACAGCCCGTCAGGAGCGACGGCAGCTGGTCGTTTTATTGCGCTCACGCCGCAACGCTTACTTGATACTCGAGGCAATGCGACTGCCGGAGAAGACGGCGTAGTGCGTTTGTCAATGCCTGCTGGTATTCCGACAAACATCGAGGGTCTGGTTTTGAATGTCACCGCGGTCAATTCACGACTACGTGACAATGGCTTTGGCTATTGGTCGGCCTATCCCGCTGGTCAAGACCGGGGTTCGACATCAAATATAAATATTTCATCGGCCGATCAAACGATCGCCAATCAAGTGATCGTCAAACCAAGCGCGACAGGTGTTGATTTTTACTCGTATGCCGGTGGTGATTTACTGGTTGACTTGATGGGTTATTACAGCGGTGCGACTGCAGCGGTGAGTGAAGAAGGTCTATTCGTGCCAGTGTCGCCGACACGGTTACTCGATACGCGGTCAACACCTAACCCACTTGGTGAGAACGTTGCCTTGCACCACGATTGGACAGTCGAAGTGGGCACAGCGAACCAAGCCGGAATTCCAAGTACAGGCGCATCGGCCGTTGCCTTGAATGTCACGATGACTCGTTCTCAAGGTGAGGGTTATGTCACCGTTTATCCGGCGGGACGAGCACGCCCTAATTCGTCAAACCTCAATGCCGATAAAGCTGGTGTGACCGCGCCGAACCATGCGCAACTGGCAACTGGCACTCGTGGTGTTTCGTTTTATTCGTATGGTGGAACCGATTTGATCGTGGACATCTTTGGTTGGTTTGTGGGAAGCCCCCAGGTCTCGTCGCTCAATGCGCCAAGTAATTCGTTGCCAGAGCCCGAAGGTTTTCCGGGGAATATCTCGATTCCGCAGATTGGCCTGAGTTCATTGGTGCGCGAAGGAACCGAATTCGTCAACATTGATCCTTCGCACTTGGTTGAATCTCGTTCGCCCAACCAGCCCGGAAATGTGGCGATATTCGCACACCGAGTGTCATATGGTCACGAGTTTAAGAATCTCGACAAACTTGGCGAGAACTCTTTGGTGTACCTCACCATTGGCTCAAAAATGTATACCTATCGAGTGACTGGTGTTGATATTCGATTGCCAACAGACCCGTTGTTGTATGCGTCGACGTCAAATGATCAGACGTTGTCACTGGTTGCCTGTCATCCGCCAGGCAGTGTGAAGTATCGCATCGTTGCTCACGCAGTGCTGATTGACATCGTCGAATACTGACCGTTGTTTGGTGATCTCGGGCCGAGGTTCGGATCATCTATTCTTAAATCATGGCCGTCAATTTTGGAGCTTTCTTTGAAATTCCCGTCGTGGATATGGAACGCGCTATCAACTTTTATCAAGCATTGCTCGACATTGAATTTGAGCGTGGCTCAATTCATGGTTACGACATGGCGTTCTTCCCGTTTGACGAAAACGGCATAGGAATCAGTGGGGCGCTCGTTCAGGGAGATGTGTACAGGCCATCTATCGACGGAATCTTTCTCTACTTGCTCATCGAAGACATTGACGCGGTGCTGAGAAAAGCAGTTGAGCTCGGTTCAGAGATCTTGCTCGAAAAGACCGAAGCAGAATTTTGTTTCGTGGCAGAGATTAAAGATTCAGAAGGTAACCGTATGTGCCTGACGACCAGGCATCAAGCGGGTTAGTTACCCGAGTCACTCTGGCGGGAGCAGACCGATGTTGTTGTACGTGCGCTCAAGAGTCGCAGATGCAACGGCGCGGGCCTTTTCGGCACCAGTACGCAACAAGCGTGAGAGTTCAGCCTTGTCGCCCATGAGTTCGTGATAGCGGTGCTGAATGGGGGACAAGATCTCAACAACGGCTTCACCAGCGTCGGCCTTGAGCGGTCCGTACTGCGTGTATTCGGCGGCGACCTTTTGCGGAGTGCGACCAGTGCATGCTGCCAAGATTTCTATCAGGTTTGATACACCGGGCTTTTCGGCACGATCAAAACGAACTTCTCCGTCAGAGTCGGTGACAGCGCGCTTGAACTTCTTCAGAATTGCTGCTGGCTCGTCGAGCAAGTACACAATCCCGGCATCGGTGTTTGAAGACTTTGACATTTTGGCGGTGGGTTCTTGTAAATCGGTGACCTTGGCGCCGGCGCGTGGAGTGACAATCTTGGGCACAACAAAGGTGTCGCCAAAACGACCGTTGAAACGCATCGCAATATCGCGCGTAATTTCGATGTGTTGACGCTGGTCTTCGCCAACCGGAACTTCGTCAGCGTCGTACAACAAAATGTCGGCTGCCTGAAGTGCCGGGTAGGTGAAGAGGCCAGCCGATACGAAGTCGGCTTCGCGCTTTGCCGACTTGTCTTTGAATTGCGTCATGCG
>CAMDER010000148.1 GCA_945896935.1 Bifidobacterium breve
TGCATCTGGCACTGGTTCATGGTGCACAGCGACAGATTCCACCACTACTGCGCGATCTGCAGAAGCCCACACCTCTGCGGGGGTGAATGAAGCGGGAAATTCTTGAGCATCAAGCACTACTTCGCGTGATCCCATGTGCTCGCGTCGAATGTGGATGTCTTCATCGTATGGTTCGAGCATTCGTTTCACGAAACGTGCAGCTCCTCCAGACGGCGCAAAAATGGTCAGTGGGGTAGCTACCTCATCAAATTGGGTCTCAATCCATCTCGACAAAACTAGTTCTGCTAATCCGAAAACGTGATCGCTGTGAATGTGAGTGATGAACACTGCATCTAGATCAGCAAGTCGAAGACCCGCTTCAATCAACCGATTACTCGTGGCGCGACCTGCATCAAATTGCACAACGACATCTTTATATTTCACAAACACGCCGGCTCCTGCGCGACCAGGTGTAATGGGTGGGCCGCCAGTGCCGGTGAGAGTAACTGTCGTTGCCATATGTAAGGCCCTCCAAGGGATTATCAGGTGCTGTAGGAATCAATCTTCTTGAGGGGATCAGGTTATCCGATTCTCAATGTGTCGATCAGAGAGAGACATCATGACAAAACGGCTCAAGTTATTTGCTCTTCGATGAGGGCACCTCAGAGATTCAGCAGCTGGTCATTGCTCGCGCAATCTTTGGCCTGCGAATTGAGTAATTCTTCATTGAGGTTTGGTTATCTCGTCTAAACCAATCGGGTAGAATTGTTTCGTGTCAAAGATTTCTTCGCCAATCGACGAGATGTATCTCGAAGGTCTCGAAATGAAACGTGCACAGATTCGACGTGATCGTCCCGATCTCGGCGACGAGGACATTGAAAAATTGCTGCAAGCCTGGATTCTTGACCGCCCAATGGACGCACCCGGACCGGTCAGGTTCGTGTGAGTCTGCTTTCAGCGGCATCACGAGTTCTCGGATTCCTTCGGCAGGAAAACGTTCAAGGTTGTGTGGTCGGTGGTCTTGCAGTGTCGGCGCGATGCGACCCTCGTTTCACACGAGATGTTGATATTGCAGTCATGGTCGACAACGACGAACGCGCCGAGGCGCTAGTTCATGCCTTGGCTTCACGAGGGTTGCGAATAGTCAGTCTTGTTGAACAAGAGAGCGTTGGTCGATTGGCTATGGCTCGACTGGCGACTGACGATGGACTGAGCATTGATCTCTTAATTGCGTCATCGGGCATTGAGTCAGAAGTCGTGATGAGCGCCGAAAATCTCGAAGTTGTTCAGGGACTTTTGCTACCAGTGGCACGAATCGGCCACCTCATTGCGCTGAAATTGTTGTCTGTTGCGCCGGGTCGTGAGACGGATTCTGCTGACTTACGTAATCTCGCGGCTGTTGCTGACGACGAAGAATGGAGTCTGGCGAGCGAGGCGGTCGCACTCATCGAAGAACGTGGTTTTGCCAGAGGACGTCAGTTAGACGCTGAATTGCTCATACTTCGCAAGCCATTTCTCTAACGCCAAGATTCGCAGCATAAATTTGAGAATTTCCATTGACACGCAACTGTCAATTGGGCAGTAAGTCCGTAATATAAGAGGTCTTATGTCTATTCTCCCCAACGCTGCATTTTCCATCTCTCTTGATTGTCAGCTCGACAATGTGCCAGGCACGCTCGGACGGTTGTGTGGCGCCATTGGTGAAGCAGGCGGAAACATCGGAGCGCTTGACGGTTTTGATGTTCGTGGCCCAGTTCTTCGCCGCAGTCTTGTCGTGCACTGTCGAAATGAAGAGCACCAAAACGCAATCGTGGCAGCAGTACAAAAACTCGATGGTGTCACAGTTCTCGATTGGTGGGACCGCACATTCCGCATGCATGAGTCCGGAAAAATTGAGGTCATCAGTACGGCCCCCGTGAATGACCGTGATGATTTGTCAATGGCGTACACACCTGGCGTTGCTCGCGTCTGTACCGCAATTGAAAATGATCCATCGCTGTCTCATAAGTACACCATCCGCAAAAACACTGTTGCCATTGTGAGCAACGGAACCGCGGTACTCGGTCTCGGTGACATCGGTCCAGAGGGTGCTATGCCCGTTATGGAGGGCAAGGCTCTGTTGTTCAAAGAGTTTGGTGGCGTCAATGGTTTCCCCATTTGCATTAATGCTCGCACTGCAGATGAAGTTGTCGATTTTGTACAACGCATTGCCCCAACATTTGGCGGCATCAATCTGGAAGACATTAAAGCACCTGAATGTTTCGAAATTGAAGAACGTCTCCGTGCAAGTCTTGACATTCCTGTCTTTCACGACGACCAACACGGGACAGCAGTGGTCACATTGGCAGCATTGTGGAACTCATTGAAAATCACCGGTAAGAAAATGGAAGACCTCACCGTTGTTATCGCCGGCGTTGGCGCTGCAGGTGTTGCCATTGGCAAGATTTTGCTCAATGCTGGTATCGGCGATGTCATTGGTTGCGATCGTGTCGGCGCCATCTACACCGGTCGAGGCGAAATGAACTCGGCAAAAGAATGGTTTGCAGCAAACACAAACTCGTCGCGAAAGATGGGAACTATTAGTGACGTCATGAAAG
Source organism: Bifidobacterium breve (assembly GCA_945896935.1). Lineage (GTDB taxonomy): Bacteria > Actinomycetota > Acidimicrobiia > Acidimicrobiales > Ilumatobacteraceae > Casp-actino8. Next base: position 2,577 of record CAMDER010000148.1, read on the forward strand.
GCGCCGATGTATTTGTCGGAGTCAGCGGGCCAGATCTCATTACTGCAGCCGATGTGCGTTCAATGGCAAAGAATCCCATTGTGTTTGCCATGGCCAACCCAAACCCCGAAATTCGTCCAGAGCAGGTCGACGGTCTTGCTTCGGTCATGGCAACGGGTCGCAGTGACTATCCGAACCAAATCAATAACGTGCTTGCTTTCCCCGGTATCTTCCGTGGCGCACTTGACGCCAATGCAACAGATATCACTGAAGGCATGAAATTGGCAGCAGCTATTGCCATTGCCGAGTCAGTGACTGATGCTCAGTTGTCACCAGATTTTGTGGTGCCATCAGTGTTTGACAGGACCATTGTTGAACGTGTTGCGCCAGCGGTCGCGGCAGCCGCCGTTAAAGATGGCGTGATTCGCAAGTCGTAGAACAGATATTGCGCTGAACGATCTCTGGTTTTTTCTTACGCCTTGGCGCGAGTGCGTCGCAGAATTGGATCAGCAATTCGCAACGCGTTGTCGGCAAGTCGCATGACTTTGCCAGCAGCACCCGGAGTCGTTGAGTCAATCAAATTGCCCATCACTGCAAGTGTGATATCGGCGGCAACTTGAGTTCCGACAGCAACGCGCAAACCTGGGCGCAATAACCACGGATGACCAATGATGAAACTGAATCGTCGGCCGGTGCGTAAGAACGCATCGAAGCGTTCACCAACCTGCGTGTCATACGAACTTGGTGCGGTAGCCGGATTGTCAATGAAACACTGAACTGCAAGCATCCCCGACTCGAGTGCGTAATCGATGCCTTCGCCATTCATCGGATTCACAAAACCCGCGGCATCACCAACCGCAACCCAACCTGGTCCATGGCGACGTACGCAACTCATCGGCAATCGCCAGGCACGAGGCTTGTCAACATATTCACCTAGCGACCACGGTTCGCGAACAATAGATGCGTACTGATCAAGCAACGTATTGAGATTGAGTTTCTTGAAACCCTTCATGGTGCTCAGTGCACCAACACCAATGTTGACCGTGCCATCACCGGCAGGGAACATCCATCCGTATCCCGGAACGGGGGTTCCGTGTTCGTCGCGCAAACTCAAACATGCTTCAAGATGGCGTTCGGCGTGGCGAGGTGTTGGCGCGTATGCACGAATGGCTAGTCCGAAAGTTTCATCGGGATCACGAACAGCGCCAAGCATTTTTGCTGCTGCACCTTGAGCGCCAGTTGCCAAGACCACGAGCGATGCACGTATCACTTCGCCATTAACTTCAACGCCAATAACAACACCGTCTTCAATAACGGGCAATGCCTCGGCAGTGAAACGAACATCAGCGCCAGATTCAATCGCTATGTCAAGTAGGTGATTATCAAACTTTTTTCGTGGCCACACCGCACCATGATTGGGAAAACGATCGGTGGTTGGCCATGACAATTCACGTTGCTTTTTGCCAGCGATCATGCGTAGGCCATCAATACGGTGGGAAATTGAGTGATCAATGTTCAAGTCGTTGAGAGCCCCAATAGCGCGTGGGGTTAAGCCATCGCCACACACTTTGTCGCGGCCATACTGAGCTTTTTCAAACAACACCACTCGTAGACCGGCGCGTGCAGCAGAAATTGCGGTCGATGAACCTCCGGGGCCACCTCCGATAACTGCGATGTCAAACTGCATACCTTGAGCCTGTCATGCTGGCTTCAGCGATGCCAACATTGGCGTTCCGTATCAACGACCAGAAGTTGAATGTCACATTCCAACTGTTGATGGAGGCTCTTGCCAGCGAGAAATAGTGAGAGATCGCGAGTTTCGACTACTTGCCGACCGCGTCAAGCAATTTGAGAGGCCTGGCCTACAGATTGGCGAGGATGTCTACCAGTACATCTTTGCTCATAGCACCCAGTCTGGTTTCGAGAATTCCATCTTGGTCGA